>NZ_JANAVL010000071.1:0-932 GCF_024213455.1 Domibacillus sp. A3M-37
TGATCTTACCCCCGTCAAGTAGACACCTTTAAAAAGCCTACATCGCCTTTCTCCGAAATTGAATTGGAGAAAGGTTCTTTAGTTTCTTTTGATATCTTGCGGTGTTATAAAACTTTATGTATTCATCTATCGCTTGCTCAACCTCAGAAGCCTGGCTAAATGTCAAAAGGTGAAAGCATTCAGCCTTTAAATGGCCAAAAAAGCTTTCGATACAGGCATTGTCAAGGCAATTTCCCTTTCGGGACATGCTGGCTCTCATTTGGTGCTTTGCTAGAAGGTGGTGATAAGCACGTGAGGTGTAGGTAACACCTTGATCGCTGTGAAGAAGAGTCCCCTTCACTTTCCGTTTTTGAATAGCTGCTTTCACAGTATCTCGCACGAGTTGAAAGTCATTGTACCGGCTTAGTTTATAAGACACTACTTCATTGTTATATAGATCAAAAATAACCGACAAATAAAGACGCTTTTGATTAAAGGGAAGGTAGGTAACGTCGGTTACCCATTTCTCATTTGGACGAGTGGCGCGAAATTCTCGATTTAAATGATTCCCTGATACCACACACGCTTCTTTTTTTCCATAAAAAATCCTCTTCTTGCGAATCCTTGCCTGGATCCCAAGCACCTTCATGAGTCTGTAGGTTCGTTTATCATTAATCGGCTTTTTAAGTATCTTTCTCAGCCAAACCGTCATTCTTCGGTAGCCAAAAATCCCCCGATATTGATGGAAGATCTCAACGATCTTCTTTTGCAGGACCTGGTTCTCTTCTTGTTTTTTAGAAAGGTTCTTTCCATTCTTGAGCCATTTATAATATCCACTTCTTGAGACTCCGGCAATTTCACAAAGAAGGGTAACCGAAAAACAAGCAGACATATCTTTAATAACTTGATATTCAAGAGCTTTCGTTCTTTTTCTTATCTCTCCTTTCCGGCTT
>NZ_JANAVL010000072.1:0-870 GCF_024213455.1 Domibacillus sp. A3M-37
AAAGCTGTTAGAAGCCAGGAAGGGGCGATAAGAAGAGCCAAATCCCTTGAATACCAGGTAATCTATGAAATGTCTGATCGGTTTCCTATTACCTTGCTTTGTGAGATTGCAGGAGTTTCAAGAAGTGGATACTATAAGTGGATTAAAAACAGACAGACCCCTTCAAAAAAACAGGTCGAAGACCAGTCTCTACAAGAAAAGATCATGGAGGTTTTTTCTCAGTACCGGGGTATATTTGGTTACCGAAGAATGACGGTCTGGTTACGTAAAACAATGAAGAAGCCCATAAACCATAAAAGAATTTATAGACTGATGAAGGAGCTCGGTATTCAAGCCAGGATTCGTAAAAAACGCGTATTTCATGGTAAGAGAGAAGTCTGTGTCGTGTCAAAAAACTACTTAAATCGAGGGTTTCAAGCTGCCCGGCCGAATGAAAAATGGGTAACGGATGTAACCATCCTTCCTTTCAATAAACAACGCCTTTATTTATCTGTTATTTATGATTTGTATAATAATGAAGTTGTCTCCTACAAGATAAGCCGGGTAAATAATCTCCAATTAGTACTTGATACGCTTGACGCAGCCTGTAAAAAGCGCCCTGTAAAAGACATTCTTCTGCATAGTGATCAAGGCGTGCAATATACATCCAGGGCCTATCACCATGCGCTGAAGACCTATGGTATGAAAGCTAGTATGTCTAGAAAAGGAAATTGTCTGGACAATGCTTGTATTGAAAGCTTTTTTGGACATTTAAAGGCTGAGTGCTTTTATCTCCTAACGTTTAATAATATTTTTGAAATTGAACAAGCCATACATAAATACATCGAATTCTATAACACCTCAAGGTGTCAAAAGAAACTACATAATCTT
>NZ_JANAVL010000073.1:0-774 GCF_024213455.1 Domibacillus sp. A3M-37
GTAAAGAAATTTGAGGAGGTAAAATAAATTTATGACTCTAAACAAAGAACTCCAGACCTTAAAAGAATATCACAGTGGTGAACGCGGCGTATTGAGTGTTTATTTAAACACCAACCCAGCTGATCCAGACCAGCCAAACGGTGCATGGGAAATTCATTTAAAGAACGGCTTAAAGGATTTAGATAAGTATTTAACAGATTCAAAAAATGAAAATGAATTAAAATTGTTTAAAGAAATTAAGAAAAAAGTATTAAAAGAAATCGATGATAATAAGGATGATTTGCGCAAAGGAGTCGTTATTTTCGCTTCAGAGACTCCAGAATTATGGTCGGTTCACTATGTGCAAGTCCCTGTTAAATCAAGCTTTCATTGGGAAGATCATCCGGTGTTAGAACAATTGGAATACATGCACAAAGCCTATCCAGAAGCAGGAATCATTTTACCAAGCTTCGGGGAAGTTCGAATATTGGATACTGTAATGGGATTGGTCAAAGAAGATTTTTCTTACAGCTTCGACCCTAACCTTGAAGAGTGGGGAAAAAAGAAGGACATGGATCCCGGTGGTCGACATGTAATTGGGAGTAGTAAAGTAGACTTTTTAGAGTCCCGGCTTAAAGAAAACTTGCAAAGGTTCTTTAAAAGCATGGGGACAAACGTAGAACGATTAAAGAAAGAAAGAGGTTGGGTAGAAATCCATGTAGCGGGAGAAACCGAATTGGCAATCGCTTTTGCTGAAACCTTACGAGAAAAACCGGCAAGCTGCATTTACAAAAA
>NZ_JANAVL010000074.1:0-747 GCF_024213455.1 Domibacillus sp. A3M-37
AAAATCTTCTCTAGTTCTGGGAACGTTAACTGAATAACTTTATGCATACGGCCGCGGATAACGGATAACTCACCGTCCAGTTCACTATAATATCTGGAGAGCGATTTCAGCTGATGGAGAAGCTCGCCTGAATCTTCTTTCTTCCTTCTATCTGTAGTGAAATGAGTAAGTGCCAGTCGATGTGCATCACTCTTATCTGTTTTATGAATCCGCAAGGAATCACATTGTAATTTCGCTTCCAGTGGGTTCAAAAGACAGTAAGTGTACTGATTCTCATTCATAAAACGCTCCAATGGCCTGGAATAGACACCGGTTGCTTCAAATACGATCTCAGGCTGTTCCCCATAACCTTCGGCTAGTTCATCAATCTTTTTCTTTAACCCCTCAAACTCTGTGCGATAATGGTTGATTTCTTCTTCGAACACACAATTTTTTAATGCATTGTAAACAACCATGTAACTTTTACCCATACTGACATCAAATGCGATCACGTGCTTCATACTTATCCTCCTAACTTTGCATGGAAGCCCTCACCTTACACTTATTGATTCCCATTTCTTATACACGATCTCGAAGGATCCAACATACTCAAACCTGATTCAAATAAGGTAAGTGAAGTAGGTCAGTTTTTTAATCGGATTCATGATCCCAAGCTGTTTCCGACCTATTCTTCACTTCCACTATATAAAAAAATAGTAGTGTAAACCAATGCCTTGGCTACACTACTAATCTTAGTATGTTTTTTAA
>NZ_JANAVL010000075.1:0-714 GCF_024213455.1 Domibacillus sp. A3M-37
TAGCGAAGTGGCTAAACGCGGCGGACTGTAAATCCGCTCCTTCGGGTTCGGCAGTTCGAATCTGCCCCCCTCCACCACTATTTACTTATAATGGCGGTCGTGGCGAAGTGGTTAACGCATCGGATTGTGACTCCGACATTCGGGGGTTCGATTCCCCTCGATCGCCCCATCTTTACAAAATCGGGCTATAGCCAAGCGGTAAGGCCAAGGTCTGCAAAACCTTTACCACTGTTTTGATTCCGGTTGCCGCCTCCATAGTATTTGCTTTGACTGCATAAATAATTCTGTTTGGCGGATGCAGGATTTGTATGACTTTAGGAATAAGCCAAATCATTTTTTTGGTAAAATAATCTTTTGATAACTTCCTATTGATTTCGCAGAAAAACTTATGATATATTATTAATCCGCCAGTGAGCAGGATGGATGAAATAAACTTATTTACAACTTTCATCATTTTGATAGAATAATATTTTTCTCGAAAAGTGTTGACGTGTGAATAGGCACATGATATAATTATATAGCTGTCGGATATGACGGCAACAAACGAGAGACATTGATCTTTGAAAACTGAACAAAATCAATAAAAACGTCAACGTTTTAAGCAAGAAACTTCTATGTAAGATGCATGTCATCTTACATAGAAACAAATGAGCAAGTCAAACACTTTTTGGAGAGTTTGATCCTGGCTCAGGACGAACGCTGGCGGCGTGCCTA
>NZ_JANAVL010000076.1:0-687 GCF_024213455.1 Domibacillus sp. A3M-37
TTCGCCATTTAAAATCCCCCTTGAGTAAACAGTAGCGTTGCTTTTCTACACTGTCCACTTAAGGGGGAGCATATCATGCATTTATGTTGCATTCTAATAATTTGTCAATCGATAACAGATTAAGATTCTTCTTCATAATGCTTCATTTCACTATCATCACCTGGTTCATGCCAACCGCCATCCTGTTTTACTTGGCCGTCCTGCACGTAATAATTATAGCCTTTGTCCAGTTTATTAAGGAAGATCACTTCCACCCCTCCATGATCAAGAGAGACTCCTTCCTGCCTTCTAATGAACCATTTTTCACCGGGATATTTTTCTCGCAAGTGCCTTTCTACTGTATCAATGTTTTCCATTATCATTCTCTTCTCTTCGTCTTTTTCCCCTATCAAGTAAATGACTTCTGCTGTACTAACCAAAAGAGCTAACGATAAAAAAATGCTTCTTTTCTTTGAAAAAAACAATGCGATAAGAAACAAGATTAAAATAGGCAGCACCATTAAAAAACAGGTTATGATAGCGTTTGGCGACATGCTGTTCTCCCCTTTTAGCTTTTTATATTCCAGCTTCATTTTGTTAAACGCTGCAAGCATTAAACTGTCACATTGAGTGACAAAACGGCTTTTTTAGGTGTCATTCTGTGTGACAAACAGGCTTTTTTTAGTGTCACACCGTGTGACAAAATCA
>NZ_JANAVL010000077.1:0-623 GCF_024213455.1 Domibacillus sp. A3M-37
CAGAACGTTCCTTATGTAATTGGTATAATTCTTTAATGCGCGGTTCTAAGCGTATATCCAAATCAGAATTTAACATTTTCTTTTCTCCTTAAGGTTCTTTCTTTTATAACTATTTTAATAGTTGTCCTCATTATATATGATACTACTCGTTACTTAAATATGAAAAGGTCTCCTATGCGAAAATACTGGTGTGACCTTAACTCTCTATCAGTGTTCATAAAATCAATATGAGTTCAACAAACCCGTTTATCTTTTTGTCGATCATCCTTACTTTCCTTATTGGATATACATGCTGGAGTTAAGCGACTTGGCTTAAGTTTGAATTACCCCCAGTTACTCACTACGTTCGTTGAACATAGGGGATTCCTAAGTAAAGGAACCTATCGGCCCCTAATTCATTAGGCTACGCCCGTCATTCCGACGGTTGGCAGTGCGAACGACTTTGCAGCAAGTCTCCTGCGGAAAATCAAATTGTGTTACTAAACGAGGGCTAAATCATAGATATTCCGGGAAGCATTAATGTCCGCATTTTCCGAATGACCGCAAGAAACACAAATAAATGCCGCTTGTGTTTGACGATTTTCTTTTGCTGTGTGACCACACGAATGGCACTTTTGGGAAGT
>NZ_JANAVL010000078.1:0-604 GCF_024213455.1 Domibacillus sp. A3M-37
TTTCAGCTTTATATCCTGGAGAAGTTTTAAAAAAATCTCATCAGAATCCAGAAGAATAAAGGACTTGGGGTCCAGGGCAGGGCTCAGAAGTTCTTCAAGGTTTACTTTCTTCTTATTATCCTGGGCTACTGATTTTCTTTTCCCCTTTGCATGCCGGGCCGATGACGAATGGCTGGAGGCCGGCCTTTTATCCATTCCTGTCCTGAGTTCTTCTACCGCCGATGCCAAATCATCTATTCTGCCGCTCAAATCATCTACTTTTTCTTCTGTCTTTCTCAGCAGCTTTTCCATACTTCGAGCCGATGGCGAATGGCTGGAGACCGGCCTTTTATCCATTCCTGTCCGGAGTTTATCTACCGCCGATGCCAAATCATCCATTCTGTCGCTCAAATCATCTACTTTTTCTTCTGTCTGGACCAGCATTTTGGCAACATTTGCAACATCGTCCTTGGTTGGAGTATTTAAATGAAGAGAAATAATTTCCTGGAATTCGCTGATAAACTGGATCAGCTTTCCGTGTACATTTGATAGAAATGCGGCGGGTAACACAAGTTTTTCTTCATTTAATTGGTCCTGGATCCACTCATTAAGCTGTGTTTCTAGC
>NZ_JANAVL010000079.1:0-569 GCF_024213455.1 Domibacillus sp. A3M-37
TAGAAATTGACAAACTTGTCACGATCGTCGCTGTTGCGGTACGCCATCGCCACACGCGGATGTTCATTCAGTACACCAGAGATCATGTAGGGAATGATATAGCCCCACTCCCACTTCTGGCGCATGTCAATCATGTGCTTTTCAATGATGCCAAGGACCGGCTTCATTTCGTAGCTTGGTTTTTGAATGTAGCTGACGAGCAGCTCCGTGTTGCAGTTGCCGGCTGCCCGGCCCATTCCGTAAACGGAGGAATCAAGGAATGTGACACCGCTTTTCATCGCCGCTAGCGTATTGGCAAATGCCAGCTGCATGTTATTATGGGTGTGGATGCCAAGCTGTTTGTTTGGGATCATCGATTGGAACTTCTTCACCTGGTGCTCGATATCCGCAGGGTCTAAGCTTCCAAATGAGTCCACGATATAAACAACATCGACAGGGCTTTCCTTCACCAGTTCAAACGCTTCAATCAGCTGGTGCTCCGGCACGCTGGATAAAGCCATGATATTAAGAGACGTTTCGTAGCCTAAGTCATGGAACATCTGTACAAGCTCCAGGCCCTTATCCACTTC
>NZ_JANAVL010000007.1:0-203806 GCF_024213455.1 Domibacillus sp. A3M-37
CACCCCGCCACTTATCATTGGTCTTCGCCCATCACATGATTGAAGTGGGGGTACTCTTTCGGTAAAATCTGATAGATTCACTCATCTTTAATTATTAACTCATTTCTCTGTCTTGCAGCATGTTCCCACCTTTACTGTTGCCATTCAACATTTCGTCAGATTAAATGCAATCGCCGGCAAGCAATTATTTAAACTGGAGCCGGACACCGTCTTTCAAAAATTCTCAGCTCCTTTTATTAAAGGTGCTTTATCCATACAAAAAAGCGGGAAATGATGGTCATTTCCCGCTCGTGTTTATTTTCCGATAAACATTTGTGTCCAGTGGCCGTCTACATAGCCGACACCGATGTGTGTAAAGTCAGCACTTAGAATATTTTTCCGGTGGCCATCGCTGTTCATCCATGCCTTCATGACTTCTTCCGGCGTCTGCTGGCCTTTGGCGATGTTTTCGCCGGCCGTATTATATGTGATGCCAAATTGTTTCATCATGTCAAATGGGGAACCATACGTTGGCGATTGGTGATCAAAGTAGCCTTTATCTTTCATATCCTGCGATTTCGCACGAGCTACTTCACTAAGCTTTGTATCTAATTCCAATGCTTTTAATCCCGCTTTTGCCCGTTCTTCATTGACTAGTTTAGCAACTTCTTGTTCAAAAGCATTAACAGATTTTGCAGCTGGCTGCTGTGGTGCTGTTTTTGCTGGTTGTGCCTGTTGTGGCGCAGTTGTTTGTGCAGTTGGTGCAGTCTGTTGCTGCTGTGGTGCTGCTTTTGCAGGTGCCGCCTGCTGCGGTGCTGCTTCAACTGGCTGTTTTACCTGATAGTCTTGCTGGTATTGTTTATATGTTTCAAACTGATCTGTTTTTGCGACGTTGCAAGTCGGCGCTGCTGCGTTCGCTTGCCCTGCTGTAAATAGTCCAGCAGAAATTAAGCCGGCCATTGCGGCGATGCGGATATTTGCTTTCATAGTAGTAAAACCTCCTACGTTTTTTAAGTTCTGTCCGTGCTGCCTGATTACTATAGCCCGAAACGAACCGCACCCGCAAGAGATTTTAAGGTGGAAAATGCTAGACTCATTTCATAATGATAGTTTCCTCATTTGTCCATGCCGTTCAGTCCATATTCAGTCCGCATTTCAATCTCTCTCGAAAAAAATGATTTCAGTTCGCGAAATAAAAGCGTAATCAGATGACATGAATATTACAATGATGCATTTTCATTTATATGGAAATAATAATAACGAATACCAAAAATATGTACTGGCGACGTTGTATGGCTCCAATATCGGTTTCGGCTATTAGCTGTATGCGCGTTGACGAGAGGGATACCATTTTGATTGCTCACCAACGACCAGGTCCATCGCAACGGCGAGCAGCGACGCCAGAACCGGATAGGCGGCGTGTCATTTTTCGCCTTGAGGACTGATGAGTGCAAGAGAGGTTGTATAACCACAAGCCAGGCAAATCCGATGGTCACCGGCACACCGGCCACGTGCACGCCAAAATCTTTTTCATAATAATAATGTCCGAAGATCAGGCCGGTTTCAGCTTTAAATAATTCAATGGCAATCGACCAGGAGATAATAAACAAGCTCAGCGCGAGCCTTTTTTTGTTTCAAATCGCTTGATTAAATAAACAGCGCCGATCAGCCCAGACAAATATAAAAAAATGGCGTTTGCTCACTGGAGCGCGGGCGGGACAAGATCAAATGCCGACATGAGAGACACCTCCCCTTTCTTTCTATCAAAGCCCTGGAAAACTCGTAATCTCTACCTGTTATTTTGTGATATACTATTTTTCGGTAAAGGAGTTGATCGGCTTGATTGAAACGGCCACCACGCGTGCAAAGGTACGCCAGTTTTTATACATTTTAATTCCGATTATGGTGACGCAGATCACCATGTTTTCGATGACGTTTTTTGACACGATCATGTCAGGCCGCTATAGCGCGGACGATTTGGCCGGCGTTGCGGTCGGTTCGTCGCTCTGGATGCCTGTGTATACCGGTTTGAGCGGGATTTTGCTGTCAATTACGCCGATTGTCGGGCATTTAATTGGCGGGGGCCGCAGGGAACAGGTTTCGTTTTCCGTCATGCAGGGGGTGTATGTGGCACTTGTCATTTCCGCCGCAACGTACGCGCTCGGTTTTGTGCTGCTTGAGCCGGTGCTCGGCCTGATGAATTTATCCGAAAATGTGCGCCGCATTGCGTTCGAATATGTGATCGGCCTGTCATTTGGGATTTTGCCGCTCTTTTTGACAGCAGTACTGCGCGGGTTTATTGACGCGCTTGGCAAGACCCGCACATCGATGATCATTACCTTAATGGCGCTGCCGCTTAATGTCGCGTTTAACTACGTTCTCATTTATGGAAAGTTCGGCTTTCCAGAATTCGGCGGAGTCGGTTCCGGCTATGCGTCGGCAATTACGTATTGGCTTATTTTCATTTTAGCCGCTTGGATTGTTTGGCGTCACGAACCGTTTTCTACGTACAGGCTGTTTTATCAACTGCCGCACGTAGCTCTTTCAAAATGGAAAGAAATCTTGGTGCTAGGGCTTCCGATCGGCTTGTCGATCTTTTTCGAAACGAGCATTTTTTCTGCCGTGACGCTGCTCATGAGTGAATACAGCACGAACGTCATTGCCGCGCATCAGGCAGCACTGAATTTCGCTTCACTGACGTATATGATTCCAATGAGTGTGTCGATGGCACTCACGATTGTGGTCGGCTTTGAAGTCGGAGCTGGCCGGTTTCATGACGCCCGCCGCTACAGCCTCATCGGCATTTTTATGGCAATTGGCGTTGCGGCAGTCGGCACTGTTGTGATCTTTACGTTCCGTGACGCATTTGCGCATTTGTATTCAACCGACGCGGAAGTGCTTGAACTGACTGCGGGCTTCTTAATTTTCGCCGCCATTTTCCAGCTGTCCGATGCGGTACAGGCGCCGGTTCAAGGCGCACTCCGCGGCTATAAAGATGTCAATGTCACCTTTATGATGACCATGATGAGCTATTGGGTCATCGGCCTCCCACTCGGCTGGACCCTCGCCCGCTGGACCGACTGGGGACCGTACGGCTACTGGATCGGTCTTATCACGGGACTTACGTGCGGCGCCATTACTCTCTCCGTTCGATTATGGCTTGTGCAACGAAAAAAAGCCCTCTCACGCATTGGTGCGTGAAGGGCTTTTTCCCTATAAAGTGTTCCACATATTCGCTAACATTTCCTCGCGCATCTCGACCAGTTCCGGGAAATCATAAAAGAACAAGATTTTCTTTTTTAAAACGCCTTCATACATCTCCACTTCATCCGCCGTTGAAAAAAGAAAGTACACCCATGATTCTGCTAAATCTTCATCCGGATACGTGGTCGCGTAATACGTTAAAAATTGATCGGTATATTTGTCGTAAAACGCGTCTTGCGCCTCGACATCTTCACTGACTTTTTCCGCCGTCCACTCCACATGCATCGGACCCGCCCAGAATGTCTGGAAAAACTGGTTCATATAGGATTCTTCTGCCATGCAGCCGTAGTCCGATTCGTACGTTGCACACGCTTCTTCCATGTCAGTGAACTGATCATCCGCAAGCGTCACAATGTGAGCAATTTCGTGCAGCAGCGTCCCGTACAGCTCTATTTCATTGTCCGTATCCTGAAAGTCGATTGCCACTTTCCAGTAATACGTATCGTCCATCGGCTCCACGTACGCGAGGGTTTCATCCGATCCATCTGTGAAAAATTCCAGTTCACCGACCGTATCGATATAATCGGCCGGCATCATATGATAAAAATGGGACCATAACCGCTCCTGATCCTCCCAATTATTCGCATAGGCGTCATCTGACCGGTTTGTTTCTTCCATAATTTCACCATTTTCAACTGAATAGATGATCACTGCCGTTTCTTCCGGAGGAGATTCAGGTGCTTCTGCTGTCTCTTCTTCAAGCGCTGACTCATCCGGAATTAATTCGCCGTATTGCCCGGCCAGCTGTTCTAGGTACCAATCCCCATCCTCTTGCGGTTCTTCTTTAAGCTCATCCAAAGCCTGATCCTCTTCTTCAATCACTTGATCAACTGCCTCTTCCGAACACCCACCCAAAAACAAAACGGCCGCTAGAAACATGTTACGAATTATCACCTCAGGTATACCCCCATCCCTATATAACTCTAATATACTAGGCTTATATCCTTAATGTATCCGGTATTTTCTAATAATTCAATCTTTTCGAACAAATCGAATGACTTATCCCGTCTGCACATCTTCAGATGCGTATTTAAAATGAGTATCTTGTTTTTTGGCAAACATATAAGCAAGAGGCAGCGTCAAGTTCATCGACAGCCCGACCGGCGCAAATGCAGACACTTTTTTAAACATAAGAGGCAAAAAAGCAAGTCCTCAACGACGTTAATCAAAAACATCCCCATAATGATAGTGAAAAAGCAATCATCGTAATGGACAATACTCGTATGACACATTGCGGCTTAATCGTACGCCGGAACATATTAGCGTCCCTATTAAAAAACAGCACTGATGTATGTAAGAAGCAGGACGGCTGCCGGTTCAAGGTGTTTCTTTTTCATCAAATATTTCTTCTTTCGTCAGGAATGGATTCATTTTATGCCGTGCAGCTAAAAAAGTAATGGTTGATTTTCAATTCCGCAAATGATTCAGCCTGCTGCGCCCCAGAACGGTAATTAATCATAATAGAGTGGCCTGCTGCTGCCAAATATCCCGCTATTTTTCGCCCTATTTCTTTTGATCCGCCTGTTACAAGTGCCGTCTTTGCCGTTGAGCGCCCTCTATTCTTCCCTTCTATCCTAAACGACGGGTTGTTTTCTACTGGCAAATTTAAAAAGCCGGTGCTTTGGCACCGGCTTACACTGATTCATTCATGCAAATAAACCCTTTTACATGAATGTTATATTTTTTCAACAACCGAACGGAAAAGTTCCGTTCAACCGCTGATGCAGCCGCAATGTACACTTCCTGGCCGCCGAATTTACCCGCATTGCGTGGAATATAGCCGCACGGAATATGCTCCGCGCCCGCAAGAGGCAGACGATTGGCTTCCTGCCAGTCCCGTACATCAATAACTGGATGCCCAGCCGCTTCATCCGGCAAAATGCGCTTAACATTGACCGGCCAATACCGTTTATATCCAATCAGCAACATCGCCGCTAATACTGCCGACGCGATGATGAACCCTGCCATCTATTTTTCCCCCTTATTCACTCACTGCGATTATTTTATACACACAGGGGTACAAAATCAATCTTTTTGCTTTCGTTTTTCGAAACAGTTGACATAGGCCGAAATAAGCGTCATTTTGTCCGAATCAGACAAAGACGAATCACGCACACGGCGCACCGCTTCAAAAAACTTCACTTCCGGTTTTTTTCTCAATCTCGGGTGATTTAGTTTATCTTCAAGCTCGTTCTCCATCGCTTCATCTACATCGGTAAACGTTCGCCCTTTCCAAAGCGTTTCGTATAGTACCCGCCAGTCAGCCAAAAACCTCCTCCTTCACTCCCAGATTTTATTTTATGCTGAATTTCACGATTTGACCAGCGGCAAACAAAAGTTCCAATGCCATCCTGAAAATATAATTTCGGAAAGTAGAGAAGATGTCCTTCTCTCCATTATGGAAGATCGAGGAATAACCGTGTTCACTCTTCCAATTCATGTCCATTCCTACACCGTTGTGTCCATTCAAAAACCCCTCCAAAAAAATCGGAGGGGTTTCCGTTTACTTTATTTTCGATTGCACGGATTCAAGCGCCTGTTTCAGCTGTGTGTCATTTTCTTCGAGTTTCAGACGAAGGTTTTCCATCAGCTTTGTGGTCGATGCACCAGTTAAAACACCGGTTGGTTCGATATCAGCCGCTTCCTGGAATTCTTCAACGGCGCTTTCGGTTGATTCGTCAAAGTAGCCGTCTACTTTGCCTGGATCGTAGCTGAGAGCTTTTAGCATTTGTTCAGCTGTTTTCACTTCATCCGATAGCGTCTCAAGTTTGAGTTCGGATTCTGGATTAATGTACGTTAAGGTTGCGTAAGCTGGAAGTGCTACGGCGGTATCCGGCGTAATGCCTTTTTTATGGATCCACGTGCCGTTTGGCGTCAGCCATTTCGCCGTTGTCAGCTTCAGGTTGGATTCATCGCTGAAATCTTCCGCTGATTGGACAGTTCCTTTACCGAATGATTTTTCCCCAATCAATGGAATGCCCGCTGATTCTTTTAACGCCGCCGCCAAAATTTCTGACGCACTCGCACTGCCGCTGTCAATTAAAACAGCGGTCGGCAGCTCAATTTTATCGCCGCCTTCTGCTTTGTATTCCTGCGTTTCACCGCCGGACTCCACTTGCAGAATGTTTTTGCCTTCCGGAACGAACAAGTTGGCCATTTCAATCGCTTGGTCAAGCAGTCCGCCCGGATTTTGACGAAGATCAAGGACGATGCCTTTCATGCCTTCTTTTTCCATATCAGCAAGAGCCGTTTTCAGCTCCTCTGCCGTATGCTCGGAAAAGCTTGTAATTTGAATGTGGGCAATGTTGCCTTTCCCCATTTCAGCATACACCGTTTCAATCGGAATCTCATCGCGGACAATTGTGATGTTTTGTGATTTTTCCGTTCCCGCTTTTCGTACTTCCAGTGCCACTTTTGTTCCTTTTTCACCGCGGATTAAAAGCACCGCTTCTGAAGCACTCATGCCTTGAATGCTTTTTCCATCGACAGACAAAATCATGTCATTTGGTTTTAAACCCGCTTCTTCCGCCGGTGATCCTTTAATCGGCGAGACGATCATAATAAATCCGTCCTGCTCTTGAATTTCCGCACCGATGCCCTGGAATGAGCTTGATACGTCTTCATGGAACTGGGATGCTTCTTCTTCATTCATATAATCAGAATACGGATCTTCGAGTGAATCGATCATGCCGTTAATGGCACCGTTGACGAGCGTTTCCTGATCCACTTCTTCATAATACGTGCTTTTTATTTTGTCATATGCTTCATAAAATTTACTGAATTCTGACCGGGCCGGTGCTCCGACTTCGACTGCTTTCTCGTCACCGAAAGCGAGCGTAATCGTTGTCACCGCCGCCGTAATAAACACGAGCGCAAAAATCAACATAATAAACGGAAACCGTTTTATTTTGATATAATGGCCCTGTTCCGGCTTTTCTTCTTCCATTCTGTTCCCCGCTTTCTCCATCTATGTACACTGATCTTTTCATTTTAGCAGTTTTCAGGGATTATTGAAAACAAAAACCTTGTCGAAAAAAAACCGGCAGATTACTCCGCCGGTTTTACTTGCTCAAAATAGTCTTCTAATGTCCAGTCGTTTTCATAAATCATGACCGCCGCATCGCCCCCAACATAGCGGAAATGCCACGGTTCATAAATGTACTGGGTAATGTCTTCTTTGCCTTTTGGATAGCGCAAAATAAAGCCGTATTCGTGGGCGTGATCTTTCAGCCACTGGCCTTCTGCAGTCGTTTCAAAAGACTGATTTAATTCAAAGCCGTTGCTTTCCGATGAGATGTCCATCGCAAGACCGGACTGATGCTCACTCATGCCTGGCGGCGCAATGGACTTTAACGCTTCTTCTTCACTGCTAGCGGCAGCACCCGCCGCTAAAATTTCTTCCTGGCGGTCGTACGAACGGTAGCCGGATACTGCAAATAAATACTGGCCATCTTCTTTAGCACCTTTAAACAGCGTTTCAAGCGCTGCTGCGGCTTCACGCCTCATATAGCTCTTTTCAATATCCTGATCGCCGAATGAATATTGAACGTTCGGACGGACAAGGTCAGGCGGCGTGTAAGCTGATGGCAGCGCAAATTCTTTGTTCACAAGCACCAGCGGGTTTTCCGGATTTTGAATAACTTGCAAACCGTCCACCTCTTTCAATTCATTGAAATACGATGCGTCAATGACAGGACCGGTTTCTTTTTCTGCTGCCGGTTTTTCCGCCGGCGCGGTTTGTTCCGTTTCTGTTGCGGTTTCTTCTTCAGCGGACGTACATCCGGCTAACAGCACTACGGCTGCCAGCGTTAAAACGTTTTTTTTCATTACGACTGAACCGCCGCTTCAAGCGCTACTTCGATCATTTCATTAAACGTTGTCTGGCGTTCTTCCGATGTTGTTTCTTCGCCCGTAATAATATGGTCGCTCACCGTCAGGACTGACAGTGCACGGCGGCCATGTTTTGCAGCGAGTGTGTAAAGGGCCGTCGTTTCCATTTCGATCGCCAAAATGCCATATTGTGCCCATTTTGCATGGTCTGCATTGTCATTGTAAAACTGATCCGCTGTAAATACGTTGCCGACTTTCAGCTGCAATCCTTTTTCTGTTCCAGCATCAAACGCCGCTTTTAACAATTCCCAGTTGGCAGTCGGCGCATAATCGACGCCTGGGAATGTCACGCGGTTCATGCTTGAATCGGTTGATGATGTCATCGCTAAAATGACATCACGCACCTTGACATCTTTTTGAATCGCACCACACGTACCAACCCGAATCAATTTTTGCACCCCGTAGCTTTGCATCAGTTCATTCACGTAAATCGAAATGGATGGTACGCCCATGCCAGTACCTTGAACCGATACTTTTTTTCCTTTATATGTACCGGTATAGCCGAGCATGCCTCGAACTTCGTTATAGCAGACCGGATTTTCTAAAAAGGTTTCTGCAATGTATTTTGCCCGAAGCGGGTCGCCTGGAAGCAAAACCGTTTCTGCAATGTCACCTTTTTTTGCACCAATGTGTACACTCATTCAAAATTCCTCCATAAAAACATATGATTAGGACCAACAGAATGTTGATCACTCGGACGTTGCCACAGGACGTGGCGTTCTTAGTCCGAGCCCCTTATAACAGGATGTTGGTCACTCGGACACTGCTCCAGCATACTGCGCTTTTCATCCGAGTTGTTCAGCATCATTATCTTATCATGCAAAACGGCTGATTGTCTCGTCAAGCTTTGAACGCACTTGCGAGAGCTCCTGCCTCTTGACACGCAGACGGACATTCCTTTCATCGGTGCCCATCGCTTCCGACAAAAAGCCGCCAAGTCCCCGCGCCCGCTTGTCTACTTGCAAAAGCACGTTCACTTCGTCTTTTGACTGCTGCAAAAAGGAGACTTCCAGCTCATCCAACTTCCCTGCATAAGCGCCTGTTACCGGAACAAATTCAAACTCTTGTATAAATGGATAATTGGTCATGCGGGCGTGCTGGCATTCCACTTCACGGAGCCGAAATCCAAGCGCACGCACGCCGTCCAGTACTTCTTCCGCGATGACGGTTGGATGCACCTCAATATAGTCTTTGTCAGACGGATCCACCGCTTGTTTAATATCAAGCCCGGTCGCGATCCAGACGCGTGTCTTTCCTTGCGTCACAGGCGTTTCATGCGGCAGTGTCATCTCAAGCGGAAATTCGCGTGTTTCCCCCGCATTGATCGTAAACGGCTCATTCAATTTTTCTTTCACGATGACCGCTTCATCGGTCACTTTCCGGTCATCCGTTTCCCGCTCATACGTTGTCATGACCGCGACATAAATAGAATCGACATCCTGCGCTATATTGCCGCCTTTGACTTCGACAATGCCGCGCAGCACGTCACCTGCTGTGTATTTCGCTTTTTCGAGCTTCGTGTCCACTTTTGCATTTCCGATTCCTATGCTTGCCAATGCCTTATTAAATAACGCCATCCTGCCTCACTCCATTCACTGTAATAGTCCTATTTACGAACAAAAAACAAAAAAGTTTCAGCGAGTTAATTCATCCTGCTCATATTTGTCCCACGCCGTATCAAACACACTCATCGTTGGCAAATAATCAACATCCATTTCCAAGTAGCGGCTCAGCACGTCATATGAATCCGCTGTTTTTGGAAAGGAGTGGTCGCCGAACGCTGCATTCGCAAACGACGCCAGCTCGTCACGGGGCGGCTCTTCTCTATATTTCATTAAATAGTGATAAAACGATTTGTGCATCGGTTCCCTCCAAAAAAAGACCCTTTAGCAAAGGTCTGAGACTGTCGACAAAGTCAACGTTCGTTTTTTTAACAAAAATTTCTATTGCCGAAAAAGGCAGGTATCTTTCAGAGAAACAGGCTCTTTTTTTACCTGAGCCGATAGGTGAAACTGCCCGGACTTCGCTTTCCACGGGCAGTGCGGGCGCTTCTTCGGCTGCGCCTGCGGGATCGACTCACTGTACGTCCCGCAGGAGTCTTCGTCCGTACGGCTTCACCAAATGTTTTAGAAAAGCAGCGAGAGGAAGCAAGTCCTGATAGGCTGTATGTATGGAACAAACGCCAGGGACATGACTGCATCCTCTTGCTCATTGTCGCTGTTGAAAAAGATGGATCTGCCAGACGACATGGCTGTTTCGTTTAAACGCACAGGCGGCGGGCGGCGAAGACTCCTATGGGACTGGCAGGACCGCTGAGCTCAGCGCCTGCCCCATGGAAAGCGAAGCCGCGCGCCTGCCGCCTTATCGGCTCCCGTCAAAACAGCTCTCATGTGAAGAAACAAAAGGAGATTCTGTTAAAAGTTTTATTAGTCTACAGTCTGAGACCCTTTAGCAAAGGTCTTTGTATTCGCCGTATCCTTCCGCATCCAGGTCCTCTTTCCGTATAAAGCGGAGCGCGGCAGAGTTCATGCAGTAGCGCAGACCGCCGGCATCTACCGGTCCGTCCGGGAAAACGTGGCCAAGATGCGAATCCGCTGTTTTGCTGCGGACTTCGGTGCGGATCATGCCGTGAGATATGTCCCGTTTTTCCAGCACTTCTGCTGTCTCAATCGGCTTTGTAAAGCTCGGCCAGCCGCAGCCTGCATCGTATTTGTCTTTCGATGAAAAAAGCGGTTTGCCAGAAACTAAATCTACGTAAATGCCGTCCGCTGTTTCGTTCCAATATTCATTGTGAAACGGCGGCTCGGTACCGTTTTGCTGAGTTACATTAAATTGCATCGGGGAAAGCGTTTCTTTTAAGTTTTCTTTATTCATTTAATATCCCTCCAGTGTGATTGAATAAAAGCGGCGCGTCCAGAACCTGTTTGATACGCGTTATAGTGCGCCGGATTTTTCTTGTAATAATCTTGATGGTACGCTTCCGCCGGATAAAAGATTTCGGCCGGCAGCACCTGCACCGCGATCGGCTTTTTGAACCGTCCGCTTGCATCAAGTTGTTGTTTGGACTTTTCAGCCAGCTTCTTTTGCTCGTCCGTTGTGTAAAAAATCGCCGGCATGTACGAGCGGCCACGGTCGTAAAATTGGCCAGTTGCATCCGTCGGATCGATTTGCATCCAAAACACGCCAAGCAGCTTTTCATATGAAAAGACGTCCGGGTCAAATGTAATTTCAACGGCTTCAATGTGGCCGGTTGCCCCGCTGCACACTTCTTCGTATGTCGGATTTTCCGTACGGCCGCCTGTATAGCCGCTTATAACGGACTCAATACCCGGCTGCTCATGAAACGGTTTGACCATACACCAAAAACAGCCTCCCGCAAAGATTGCTTTTTCCATCTTTGTTGCCTCCTATTCAGCAGCCCCTTCTGGTAAAAGCACTGCAAATTGAATGTTATCTTTTGCTAAGTTAAATGATTCTGCTTTAACACGCATGCCGTTGTCAAGCCGCATTTCTGCAAGTGATAAATAAATCCGTTCCTCGTCTGGTACGACATGCACCCACTCTGGAAACGCATAAGCACTGTCTGCCGTTTTTAACACATACGAGGCCGGAATATCAAGCAGCCCGACTCGCAGCCCATTTTGGCGAAGAACGATATTGCCGTCTTTCAGCGCTTCCGGCTCAAACGTCATGTAATAATCAATATCCGCACCAAGTACTGGAAACGACCCATACAATTCCACGTCATCCCCAATGTACACGTCGTAGTCAATCGGCGCATTACCCGCTTCTTTTGCTAAATAATAGCTTACGAGCTGGTTCAGTTCCGCTTTTGACGATGTTACATGAAATGCCGTTTCGCCTTCTACTTCCGCTATGACCGGCTTTTCTGCATTTGATGGGAGAAAAATCAAAATAGCCACGAACCCGATCACGGCGATGATGCTGAATAATAATAAAAAAAAGGCCACTTTCCATTTTGTCAATTTGATCCCTCATTCGAAATAACAATTTTTTGATTGGTCAACTCTTCAAGCGGAGCTCCGTTGATCGTATCAAAAATGCGGCCGGCCATTTGTTCATACCCGATATCGTTCGGATGAAACTGATCTTCAAAAAACAGCCCGTCACTGCCTTCGCCGAAAATCGTTTCCACACTTACAAATACCGTCTGCTCGAATGATGCGGCCACTTCCTCCGCCCGTTCATTCCACGTCCGGACAATCATTTCATCATCTTCCGTGTCGACGAAAATGCGGCCGAACGGATTGTAAATGCCGACGAGAACGATTCCCGCATCTTCATTAATCGCGCGGATTTCTTCTAAAACCGTATGAATCCGCTCCGCGTAGCCGTCTTCTTCTTTTTCAAATGTATCGACCGTCAAATGAGACCAGTTTTCTTTTACGACTTTGACGACATCATTGCCGCCGATCGTAATAATGACAATGTCGGCTTTTTTTATATCCGCTTGAATTTCCGCTTGCTCCAGTCGTTTAATCAGCTGATTGGTCCGATTGCCCCGCTTGCCGTAATTCACAAACGATGCTTCCTTTATTTCATCGAGCGATTCCAGTTGGTATTCTAAATAGGGTACATACCCGCCGGAGTCTGTACTGTCGCCGACTCCTTCAGTCAATGAATCGCCAATCGAGACAATATTCACATTTTGCGGAACACTTGGCGCCGCTGTTTCTTGCACTTCATCCGCTTCATCCGCACATCCTGCCAGCAGCACTGCCAGAACTATGCCCGCCATTACCCGTTTCAAAGCGGTCACCTCTTCTTCTTCAAAATCGTATCACGTTCCTTGCACGGTTGAAAGAGATTAGTTTTCAATGTATGATTATATCAGTTTTCCAGGTATTCTTCTATTTGAAAGGGGCAAAATACATCTTGAAAAAACAATTATCCGCGATCGTACTGACGATGGCGATTCCATTTGCGGCTGCCTGCGGAAACGATGATGCCGCCCAATCCCACGAAGACCATACTCACACCGCAGAAAACGGCGACTTGCAGGAGATGACCGCATCGGCGGACACACTGCCGTCTTTTTTAGATGACAAAGACGATAACATGCGCGCGATTTATTTAGCTGCCGCTAAACATGCAGACGTGCTCGACCAAATGCCATGCTACTGCGGCTGTGGAGAATCGGCTGGTCACAAAAGCAATTTAAACTGCTTTATCGCTGAACGTAGCGGCGATGAAATTACATGGGACGACCACGGCACCCGCTGTGGTGTCTGCCTTGAAATCGCCGCCACAACCGCTGTTATGACCGAAGAAGGCAAATCGCCTGAAGAAATCCGCACACTCATTGATAACACATATAGTGAAGGTTACACAGAACCGACTCCGACCCCACTGCCGGGCGTTTAAAAAACGCCCGGTTTTTCTTTCATTCGCGTAAATTCCCAAAGTATGGTACAATTTAAATATGTCGAAACAGAGGATTGGTAAAATGAGTATCAATGTTTTTCTTGATGACTACCGCACATGTCCTCCTGATCATACACTAGTTGAAACAATCGATGAATGCTTCACATTACTTTCGACTGAAAAGATCGGGCATCTTTCGCTCGATCACGATTTAGTCAGTAAAACCCAAAACGGCTTTGTTCTTGTACAGCGTATGGTGGAGCATCAGCTGTTCGCTGAGCGCATCACCATCCACTCCGCCAATGCCGGACGCGGAAAAGCGATGTACAATTATTTAAAACAAGCCCAGTCTGATTTTAAAATGCCGCGGTCTATTAAAGTGATTCTTCGCCCTTTGCCTCTCCACTAATTTCATATATATGAAAAGGAGTGCCCTAGTATAGATGTTCAGGACACTCCTTTTGTGTGATTATTTATATTCTTTCGCCTGGTACATAATTCCGACTGCTCCTGGTCCCGCGTGAGCTGAAATAATCGGCGCCGTAATACAAATATCAATGTCTTTAAAACCGGTCATCTTCGTGACTTCTTCTTTTAGTTTTTCCGAAAACGCGGCGCTGTTATTGCCGGCGTGCACAATCGAAAAGTGAACGAGTTCTTTTCCTTTTAACTCTTCACCTAATTGATCGACGAAAAATTTAATGCCTTTTGCATGCGAACGCACTTTGGTCACAGGAGAAAGTGCCCCAATATCCAAATTCGCAATCGGCTTAATGTTCAGCAATGATCCGATAAATCCCTGCGCTTTGCCGATCCGGCCGCCTTTAATCAGATTTTCAAGCGTATCGACCATAAGGTAAAGCTTCG
The DNA here is from genome assembly GCF_024213455.1 of Domibacillus sp. A3M-37. Lineage (NCBI taxonomy): Bacteria > Bacillati > Bacillota > Bacilli > Caryophanales > Bacillaceae > Domibacillus > Domibacillus sp. A3M-37. The sequence goes on from NZ_JANAVL010000007.1 coordinate 14,386, forward strand.
TTTGTGCGCGTACTTCATCTAGCCTTGCCGTAATTTCCTCTACAGAACGACCTAATTCCGCCATTCGAGCCGCTTCTAACACTTGATAAGACAGCGCTTTTGAGATGTAGCGGGAATCTACAACCGTCACGTCTGATGAGGACATTTCCGCGGCCTGCTTCGCGGATTGATACGTGCCGCTCATGCTGCCTGTCATATGAATAGAAATGATCTGGCTTCCATCCGCTCCAAGTTCGTCAAATACTTCCATAAAGCGGCCAAGCGGCGGCTGCGACGTTTTCGGCAAATCTTTCGTGTTTGCCATTTTCACCAAAAATTCTTCTGCCGAAATTTCCACACTGTCTAAATACGTTTCCCCATTTACAAGTACGGTAAGCGGCACCATCGTAATGCCCATTTCTTTTAGTTCCGCACTCGTCATATCAAGCGCGGAGTCCGTTACAATTTTAATTTTGCTCATAATAAATCCCTTCTTTCCTGCCATTCAACGTGCATATGCATTTATTTTACTATTCTTTATCCGTTCTTCCTACTTTATTAACGTGTTTCATAAAAAAGAAGAAGACATATCGTCTTCTTCTGCATTTACGACAGCAAGGAACGGTCGCTTAAGCTTCCGCCGCCTTTTATTTTCTGGAACTCTGCCAGCAGTTTTTCCACCGTCAAGTCCCGTTTTTCTTCTTCATTGGCCGAGAAAATAATCTGACCCTTGTCCATCATGATCAGCCGGTTGCCTAAATCCAGCGCCTGCTGCATATTGTGCGTCACCATAAGCGTTGTCAGCCCTAGATGGTCAACGATTTCTTTCGTTAAATTCGTAATCAGCTCTGCCCTCGACGGATCGAGTGCCGCTGTATGTTCATCAAGCAGCAAAATTTTTGGATCGGTAAACGTCGCCATGAGAAGCGACAGCGCCTGCCGCTCTCCCCCTGAAAGCAAGCCGACTTTTGCCTGAAGACGGTCTTCTAAACCGAGGTGCAGCATTTCAAGCTTTTCCCGATAAAAATCGCGCCGTTTTTTCGTGACACCGAACGAAAGCGTCCGCTTTTTTGTCCGGTTGTACGCAAGCGCCAAGTTTTCTTCAATGGTCATCGTCGGAGCCGTTCCCGCCATCGGATCCTGAAACACACGGCCGATTTTCGAGGCACGCTTATGCTCCGCGAGTGTCGTCATATTTGCGCCGTCGATCATCACCATTCCCATATCCGGCGATAATTTTCCGGAAATGACGTTCATAAGTGTTGATTTCCCTGCGCCGTTTGAACCGATGACCGTCACGAAATCACCTGGACGCATCGATAAATCCACTTTGTTTAACGCAATTTTCTCATCGGGCGTGCCTTCATAAAACACTTTAAAGATTTGGGTCATTTCAAGCATCAACGCCGCCTCCTAACTGCTGAAGCCGTTTTTTCTTCCGCTTTGCTGCTTTTTGCCGGTCGAGTATTTTCGGCAAAACAAGGGCAATAATAACAATAATCGCTGTAATAAGCTTCATATCGCCTGTATCCAAAAATTCAATCCGCAAGGCAAGCGTTACGATCATCCGGTACAGCACCGCACCAACTACAACTGCAAGCGTCGCCCGGGCAATTGAGGAATGACCAATAACCGCTTCGCCGATAATAACGGAAGCGAGACCAATAACAATCATCCCAATCCCCATTCCGACGTCATTAAAGCCGTTGTACTGGGCCACAAGTGCACCTGAAAAAGCAACAAGCGCGTTGGAAAGTCCGAGGCCAAGTACTTTCATCCACCCTGTGTTTGCTGAGAAACTGCGTACCATGCCTTCGTTGTCTCCAACAGCCCGCAAGCTTAAACCAACTTCTGTTTTTAAAAATAAATCAGTAATGAACTTAATAATCAGTGTAACAACAAGCATAAACAATAAAATACTCCAGTCTGACGCAAACCAGTTTTCGATTTTCGTCATAACCGTTTCTTCCGCGAGAAGAGGCACGTTCGGCTTGCCCATAATACGCAAATTAATTGAATAGAGGGCAATCATCATTAAAATCCCAGATAAAAGCGGGTTGATCCCGCCTTTCGTATGCAAAATACCCGTCATGCAGCCCGCCAAAAAACCGGCAAAAAGGGCCGCAATCGTGGCCAAAAACGGGTCACTTCCATTTACAATCATGATCGAGGCAACCGCGCCGCCTGTGACAAAGCTTCCGTCTACTGTCAAATCGGGAAAATCAAGCACACGAAATGACAAGTACACACCAAGCGCCATGATCGCGTAAATGACGCCTGACTCCACGGCGCCAAACATCGCTGTCATCATAAAAAAATCCTCCTGTTTACATGAAAAGAGCGCCTGGTGAAGGCGCACCTTTTCCCCTTATTTTACAATCTCGGCATCCTGTTTCCATTCTTCTTTAATCTCGATACCCATTTCAGCTGCAGCTGTTTCATTAATAACGAGCTTTAAATCCTGCGGCGGCAGAACTGGCAGTTCACCTGCTTCTGCTTCACCTTTTAAGATTTGCGCGGCCATTTTGCCGGCTTCTTTCCCAATGTCTTCATAATCAAACCCGTATGCCGCAAATCCACCACGGGCAACAGAATCTTTTTCTCCTACAAATAAAGGAAGGTCTTCATCATTTGCGACTTGAATAACGGATTCAAGCGCCGAGACAACCGTATTGTCTGTGAAAATGTAGAACATGTCGACTTTGCCGATCAAGCTTTCCGCCGCCTGCTTTACTTCAGAAGACGTTGAAACAGTAACAGGCGCCATTTTCAAGCCGTTTTCTGTTAAAACAGCCTCCAGCTGTTCTGCCTGGGCAACCGAGTTTTGTTCCCCGGCATTGTAAATAACACCGACATTTTTGCCGTCAAATTCTTCTGCCATAAATTTTACTGTATTGGAAATGGCCTCTGGATGCAGGTCCACCGTTCCTGTTACATTGCCACCCGGTGCTTCTGTATCTTTTACAAGTCCAGCCGCAACCGCATCTGTTACGGACGTAAACACGATCGGAATATCTTTCGTTGCATTCAGCGCCGCTGTTGCACTTGGTGTCGAATTAGCGAAGATTAAATCAACGCCGTCCGCTACAAAGTTTTGAGCGATTGTCTGATTATTGTTTTGGTCGCCTTGTGCGATCTGCTCGTCAAACTCAGCCGATACGCCCGCTTCTTCCAACCCTTTTTTAAAGCCTTCGTACGCATTATCAAGCGACGGATGCTCGACAATCTGGGTTACGCCGATTTTGTACGTTTCGCCCTCTGACGATCCGCCTGAATTTGTTTCCGCTTCTTCTTCGCCGCCTCCGCACGCTGCGAGCATCATCGCTGCCGCACCGGCTGACATCATCCATTTCCACTTACTCATCCAAAACTGCCCCCTCTTTTTTGCTTAACCGCTTTTATGTAGTAAATTAATTTTCATTATCGTCGAATAATAACAGAAAAGCAAGAATTTTTTCAATACCATAAACTTACTGCATTTTTACCAGCTGGGCTTCAATTCGCTTCTGCACATCCGCAGCCGTCTGCTTTAAATCTGCACCTGTGTGTTCGTGTGGCAAGAGTGGTGGCAGGATCGCGACGTTCACACGTGCGGGCGTTAACTTTTTGCCGGAATTATTTTCAAACATATCGGCTGTTCCTTTAATCGCGACTGGCACAATCGGCACTCCTGCGTCTTTTGCCATTCGGAATGCGCCGGTTTTAAATGGCTTTAATTCGCCGCCCTTATTCCGTGTTCCTTCGGGAAAAATAAAAAGGGAATGGCCTTTTTCTAAAATGGCGGCTCCAGTGCGAAGCATTTTCACCGCATCGCGCCGGTCATTCCGGTTTAAAAACAAACAGTGAATGTGCTCCATCCATGTGCTTAAGAGCGGAATTTTTTTCATTTCCGTTTTCGCCACAAACCCGAACGGCTTGTCAATATAGCCGATAAACGCTGGCACATCAAAGTCTCCTTCATGGTTGCTTACAAACATGACAGCGCCCGCTGGTACGTGGTGCTCACCCGTTACATTTACTTTCGCACCGGCCATTTTCGCGACGCCGCGGTTCCACTTTTTCACGAGCGAATGAACACGCGCATCCCGATCCGCCGCCGGAAGCGCCGGATCAATTTTTTTAAATTGCAGCATTTTAGGAATAAGGCCAATCAAGGTTACGATCAAGTAACCGAAAAAAATGACAAGCCGGATCATGATCTCACCCGGTCGTACACGCAAAAATAGTAATCATACGGGTTTTCATCATTTTTTTCTCCTTTTGTACAGGACGTTTCTTGAAACTCTTTCCAAGGAATAAAATCAATAACCGTATCCCCGTTAAATTCTGCTTCAATTTTTGTTACGTATAAACGGTCCGAATGCGGCAAAAATTGTTTAAATACATTGGCGCCGCCGATAATAAAAAGATCTTGTTCCTTTGCCATTTTTAAAACGTCCTCTACGGAATGAACAACAGTGACCCCATCCGGCTTAAAGGAGTAATCGGTCGTTAAAATGACATTTTCCCGTTTTGGCAGCGGCCGGCTTCCGAACGACTCAAATGTTTTCCGCCCCATTACAATTGGAAACCCGAGCGTTGTTTTTTTAAAATAACGTAAATCTTCCGGCAAACGCCATGGCAGATTGTTATTGAGTCCGATCACGCCGCCTTTGCTTTCTGCCCAAATAAATGAAATCATGAAATCTTCTTCCTTTCTTTTCCCTTATTTTCTCCTCCCATCGTACCATATTTGCCAATTCGCACGCCATGCTGTTCTTTTCGCACCAGGCCACGCACAATTCGCACGCTTTTCCTTTACATCGCACCTCGCCACGACATTTTCGCTCCATCAGCGGAAAGTCGCACAAATCCTCAACGCTTTCGTTCCTCATGCTGAAAAATCGCACAAAAAAACCGGCACAAGGCCAGTTTTCACACTGCAACAGAGGCTTTAATCGTGGAGTGCGGATCGTAGCCGGGCAGCTTCATATCATCAAGCTCCATCTCAAACAATGATTTTCCTTTTTTGAGTTCAAGCGTCGGCAGCTCACTTGGCTAACAGACCAGCTGCGTTTTCACCTGCTCAATGTGATTTGTGTAAATGTGTGCGTCGCCAATTGTATGAACAAACTCTCCCACATCAAGACCTCATTCATTGGCAATTAAATAATAACCGGCAATGTTAAAAGGGATTCCCCCAAAATTCAGAAAGTAAAAAACTGCTGAACCTGTTGCGAGGTTATTTACTGTAAACAAGTTAGTTTAGAATTTCGGTAAAGTCCATCAGTCGAATACTTCACGTAACCTTTTACGATTGAATGACTCTATCCCGGCAATTGTGTATCTTTTCGGAATAAGAGCCAATCCGCATCTCTGTCCATCATTCCATGAAACGTACTCGTTCTTACTTACCTATCACGAATACAGAGGATCGATAAGCCCTTGTACTTTTAATTAGGAAATACCTCAAAACGTCGAAAAGCCGGAGCCATATTTTTTGATCCTTCACTCTGAAACAAAAATTAATTTAATACTTCCGTATCCTAAGCAATACAAGATTATACTCATATCTTAACAATAAGGAACAAAAGGAGGTGAAGAAAGATGAACCGAAACCTTCCCGGCTCCCCTGGTTTTCTCCTAGGCTTTCAAGTAACTTATCCACCCTGGTCTCAGCTTCCTTATCCGGGCGAAGCGTCCCCGCCTTCGAACTTTGAACATGAGGAGCCTTTCAATCCTTCTTGGCCGCTCGTTTTTTTAAAAAGGGATGAAAATAACTGGTTCACAGATCCAGCCGGAAACCCGCTGCCACAAGTCAAGCATCCTGCTACGATTGATTGGGACAGCGAGTTGAAACTCGTGCAGAAAACGCTAAAAAACCTGACCACAAAACAAAAAGCGCTTGCTGAATACTGGGGGACAAGGCATGTCACGAAACAATGGACACCGATTATGGATCGCTTAATCGATATTTATGCAACCCTTCAGATACCTTTTCCGCTGGTATCTTCATCCGCTCCAGGGGATGGACGTATTCTTGTACTTATTCCAGGAGCAATCAATGATGCACTGATTGTTTGCTCGACAGTTAAGTATCGCTATAAGGTAGCGCGGCCAAATCAGCTGGGCCACCCGCTGCTGACATTTCTATCCACCCCCCGCCAGCCTTCCTATATTTCAGGGCATTCTACTATAGCAGGGATGCTGGCCGAACTGTTGAGCTGCTTCTTTCCAGCTAAACGAAATCAGTTGCAGAAGCTTGCGGAAGAATGTGCGAGTTCGCGTGTATATGGAGGCGTTCACTTTCCAATCGACAGCAGCGAGGGATTACGAATCGGCCGGGCAATCGGGCGAAGCCTTGCTAGCTATTTTTCCAAACAACTGGATGCCATAGACAAGTCGGGCTGACAGGCCGTTTACAAAATCGATAGACTGTGGATATGTGGCATCGAGAGCTTGTTTCGATTTTGGCATCTTATTTTTGCACCTAACAGGGTTTTAAAAAGTTTAATAGCCTATTCTGTGATCGGCAACTCAGTCATAGTGATGAATGATTGACCTGAAAACAAAAACATGAGACCCTGTTCGCGAGTGCCGACTTACCTTTTTTTCAAGATTCGTGATTCTTTTTTTCTTCCTGTTTTAGTTATCATGGCTGTTCCCTCCTTCTGATCGCAGAAAAATTTTCGATCCCTTACATAGAGAATAACAGGTATAAACCGGATCGGTGTATCTTGAAGTGTCCGCCGGAGCCGGCTGAATATACAGATGGACAGCAAGGCCTATTCCATCTTGAATTACATGCTGTCTTCGCTCAAAGGAAAGTGGAATGAATTAACACGTAGTTACTCAACAGTAGACTGAAAATGTTGAGTAAAAAAGAATAACACCACATAAGTTTTGACACAACTTCACGATGATCATCTACATAAACAACAGTGATGTGTATGCCATCATGCGTCCTCTTGGCCATGAAAAAATCGAGACAACGATGATTTATTTGCAGAAAGATTATGGAGTGGGAACAGCACGGGGTCCACCGATGGAAAGATAATGCGCTCGGACGATATATATAGCTCGTCACAGATTTTTAAAGATATTCAAGTGCCTGGAGGTTTAATTATGGCAAAAAGTGCGCATTTTGGTGCTAACAATTACGATAATCGACTTGGTATGGATGCGATCTCATGATCATTTACTGCTGCGATAGATAAAAGCCATTTTAACTGAAATAGTTGGGATTTAATTTGAAATTAAAACAATAAAATTGCGAAAACAATCAATTAAAACTACATTTAGACAGAAAAACTTATTAAGAACCAGGCACCAGAAAAAATTTTAATCATATATAGATGATATCCCGCTCGAATTTGTTAAGGAGGATATCATGCAACCTATATTACCTTTCGAAAAATATTTCGGTAAGTTGGAACTGGTTTATGCCTTTTATGGAGCTATGCCTACAGGTGTTAATGTTTCAGAAACCGGTCGTATTTTTATTTGCTTTCCGAAATGGGGAGATAACGTTAAATTTACGGTGGCGGAAATTGTTGAGGATAAATTGCAGCCATATCCTAGTTTAGAAATCAATATGGTTAACCCCGGGAATATTACAATGTCTTTCATCAGTGTCCAAAGTGTAGTTGCTGATGGCCGGGGAACGCTTTGGATATTAGATACAGCGGCACCAAACTTTTCTGAACCTATTAAAGGGGGGGCAAAATTAGTCGCTGTTGATTTAAAAACCAATACAATAAGAAGAGTATATACCTTTACAGAAGATATTGTCCTGCCAACAACTTATCTGAATGATGTCCGATTTGATTTTCGTGTTGGAAAAGCCGGTTATGCATATATAACTGATTCTTCTTCCAAAGGGCCCGGAGCTATTATCGTCGTAGATTTGGATAATGGAGACGCGTTTAGACGGTTAAACGGAGCAAATTCAACTTCACCCGATCCCTATCTTTTACCGAAAGTAGAAGGCAAAATTTTGATGAATCGAAATAAAGATGGCTCAACTTCTCCATTTAGATTGGCGTCTGATGGTATAGCGATTTCTCCCGACGGAAAGATTTTATTTTTTTGTCCACTAACCAGTCGTCATCTGTTTTCGATCTCAACAGAAGTCCTAAGAGACAGAACTATACCGGACATGGATTTACCTTATCATGTGGAGTATTGGGGTGAAAAAGGTGCGTCTGATGGCATGATCACCGATGCAAAAGGAAACATTTATGCTGGAGACTATGAAAACAACAGTATTCGAAAGATATTACCGAATGGCATAATGGAAACCATCGCACATGATCCAAGAATTTTATGGCCGGATACTTTTTCGATTGGTCCGGATCAATACTTATATTTTATTGTGAACCAATTACATCGGCAGGCAAGATTTCATTATGGAAAAGACCTACGACAAAAACCATATAGTTTACTTCGCATGAAAATCGATGAATTACCTGCTCCTACCTTTTCATAATAGAAATAGTGATTAATTTTTTTACATTATTTAATTTATAATAGGCTATTAAGGAATTTATATCCATCAAATTTGACCTTTTTGTTCCCTTAACAACACAAAATTAAAAAAGACAGAACATGCAAGCTGTCCTGTCTTTTCCATTATCACACCGCAATCGGCGCTTTAATAGCTGGATGCGGATTGTATCCCTCAATTGTTAGGTCTTCTAATTCAATATCAAATAAAGACTTCTTCTCTGGATTAATCGTAAGAGTCGGTAATTTCCTCGGTTCGCGCGATAACTGCTCTTTTACTTGCTCAAGATGGTTAGAGTAAATATGGGCATCCCCAATGCTGTGAACAAATTCCCCGGGCTCTAAACCACATTCGTGTGCAATTAGATGGGTTAATAGCGCATAGGAAGCGACATTGAACGGACATCCAATTAGGCTGTCAAGACTCCTTTGCGTTAACTGGCAGCTTAGCTTTCCATTTGCCACAAAGAACTGAAACATCACATGACATGGAGGCAAAGCAGCTTTGCTTCCTTTTTGCCCCGCATTTACTACATCCTCAGGGTTCCAGGCGTTTACAATCAAGCGACGGGAATCTGGGTTGTTTTTTATCTGGTCAATGACATCTTGTAATTGGTCAATCTTTTCGCCAGTAGACGATGTCCAATTGCGCCATTGTTTCCCGTATACATTTCCAAGTTCACCGTATTTTTTTGCAAATTCATCGTCATTTAAAACCCGCTCACAAAATGTTTGCATTTCGGCTTGATACAACTTGTTAAATTCTTCGTCTACAAGGCAGCGTCGACCAAAATCCGTCATATCAGGACCATCATACTCATCTGATTCTATCCATCTCTTAAAAGCCCATTCGTCCCAAATGTGGTTATTATGTTGAAGCAAATAACGAATATTCGTATCCCCTTTAATAAACCACAGCAATTCGCTTGCAACTAAGCTGAATGGTACTCTTTTTGTTGTTAATAATGGAAACCCTTTGGACAAGTCAAAACGCATTTGGTAACCAAATACACTTAACGTACCTGTCCCTGTCCGGTCTTCCTTTTTCACGCCATTATCTAAAATATGCTCCAATAAATCCAAATAAGCTCTTTCAGGATGCTTTTCCACCCTCATATCACCTCGCCGTAATTTAACTATTCTATTATATCTTAAATCCAAAAATTATTGGGTGTTATTCATGGTTTATATAAGTGGAATAAATGATTTTACATCCTGCTTTTCAGAAAAAGCGTATGAGAACAGCGCTTAGCCCGGGCAATGAAATAACGGCATTCGCGGGGCTGCGCGTTCCATGGGGCAGGCGCTGCGCTCAACTTTACCGCTCTGCGCTCCGTCGATCTTATCTGCCCGCTCGTCCAGGTTACTGAAAAAGTTCATTTCTCTATCACACCAAAATGAAATTTGGACGTTTTACGGATATGCTGGGTAAATCCAAATTTCTCAAATCGCTCAGAGCGAAAATGATCTTTCAGCACGATCCGTTTCTTTGCAATCCGTTTTGCCTCGATCACCGCGTCCATCGTCAAATCGACATATGAGGCAAAAGAACGGAGCGGCGCGATGCCGCTTGAATCTACAGCCTCTTCAAACATCGGATCAAAATACACCACGTCAAACGACGCATCCGGCACGTTTTTTAAATACGTGTGATAATCGGCTGCAGCGACATCAATCTTTTGCATCGCTTGGAGTAACGGTACCGGCCCGTCCGTCCACGATGTCAGGCCTTCCCGGACAATGTGGGCGATAAACGGATTTGCTTCCACTGAATGAACACGGCCGGATTTCCCAACCGCTGCGGAGGCTGTAATGCTATCAGCTGCCGGACCCATCGTGCAGTCTAAAAATGACATACCCGGCTCAAGGCCGCATGTGCTCACCAGTTCATCCTGCCCGCCGCTTAAGAGCCGCTTCACGCGGAACATCGCGGAACCCGGATGAAAAAAGAATGGGTTTCCTTCGCCGCTATGCAGCTCGAGACGTTCTTTTGAGACAAGCAGCACCGCACACTCGTAAAAAGCAGCCAGCTTGTTCACCGGCTGCTTGCTGCGTTCTACATATAAAACCCCAAAGGTGTCCGCAAGTGCCGCCGCTTTTTGCTTGACGGCAACTCCTGCGCGCTGGGATGTTGTAACAATCACTGGCAGTGCACGTCAAAAGCCGCCGTTAAATTCGTAATGATTGTGCCGAGGTCATGGCCTTCAATTTCGTGGCGGTGCACAAAATGAACCACTTTATTGCCTTTTAGGAGCGCCATTGATGGAGACGACGGTTCAAATTCCGGCATCCATGCGCGCATTGCAGCTGTCGCTTCACGGTCCTGGCCGGCAAAAACCGTCACGAGGCGATCCGGTGCGTGCTCGTTCATTGACGCCTGCACAGCTGCCGGGCGGGCAAGGCCTGCCGCACAGCCGCAAACGGAATTAATCACGACAAGCGATGTTCCTTCTGCGGACTCCATAAACGCATTGACTTCCTCTTCCGTTGTTAACTCCTGAAAACCGGCATTCGTCAGCTCCGCACGCATCGGCACAACCATTTGCTTCATGTATTCTTCATATGCATTCATTTTTTCTTCCCCCTTTTATTGTTTGCGGGCTTCGGTCATTTGTTTCCAAACCGAGCCTTTTGCTTCTTCGCCACCTTCAATTCGCTCAATGGCCATCAGCACCTGCATTTTCACTTCAAATTCCGGATCATCGGCTGCTTCGCGTAACGCTGGCAGCGCACGTTCGTCTCCTGCTTCATACAAGAACATAGCCGCGCGCCAGCGGACGATTTTACTTTTATCCTGCAGCGCCTTCGTCATCGCATCCGCTGCTTCTGGAAACCCGAGATCGCTCATGCAATCGCCCGCTGTCCGGCGGACCGTTACAGCCGAATCATCGAGTGCTTTATACAAAACCGTCAAAATGCGTTCATCTTCAATCATGCCTGCATAAACAACCGCAAGACGGCGAATGGCGGCTTTTTCATCGTTTAGCGCCGCTTCCAAAAGAGGCATATCGCTTATAGACGGATCGGGCATTTGTTCAAGCTGCTGATATCGTTTGCGCCAGTCAGGCTCCGCAAGCCATACGTCTCTGTCCGGCTTCACACCGTGCTCTTTATGCTGGACGAGCGGCCCGCCTGCTTTCGCTGCTTCTACAAGCCGTTCGACGCGCTCTTTCGGATACGCCGCCATCACTTCCTCTAACAACTCCGGCGCGATTTCATCAAGTTCTCCGTATCGAATCCCAAATTCCTGCCATTTGCGTTCCAAAATATAATTGTCGCCATCTTTTGTCAGCTCCGCAAAGGCTTCCTGGCAATAATCCGGCAGCGCCACCCGTTTTTCCTCGTCTGCAGAAACAAGCTTTAACTGTAGTGGGACGCCTTTATACACTTGAATGGACGTTTCGACTTCCCCAAAGTGCTCAAGCGGTTTCGCTTCTTTTTCCTCTGCATCAGTTTCGCCAAACGCGGCGCGGACATTCGGTAAAATGTCCTGCCAGTCGTAGCGCCCGTTTCGTTCAAGCGCGATAAAGTCTGCGACATGATAGACGCCTTTTACCCCATCAATTTTCAAGATCGCCTGAATGATGGCGGGCGCTCCTTCTGCTGTTTCCGGCTTATAGTTCGTGCTTTTGCCTGCTGCGAGCTCTTCATCTAAAATGACTTTCATCGTATTCGGGCTTGGTGTCGGTTCGATTTTTAAAATCTTCATGTGTGACTCCTCCTCCATTTTGGAAAAAAACCCGCCCGAGACGGGACGGATTCATTCATTCTTTGTTTCGCTCATTTACTTTTTTCAGCGCGTCAACACGTGCCGGATCTTCTTCAAAATATTCAATCAAGTCCGCGATCCGGTTAATGGAATCGGAACTTAAATGATGTTCAATTCCTTCTACATCTTCGTAAATATGTGATTCCTCCACTCCGATCACCGACAGAAACCGCTCAAGCAAATCGTGCCGCTCCACAAGACGCTGGCCGATCTTTTGCCCTTTTGCCGTTAACACGAGCCCGCGATATCGCTCATAGACGAGGTACTCGTCTTTATCGAGCTTCTGGACCATTTTCGTCACGCTTGAGGGATGGACCGAAAGCGCACCCGCAATATCCGATACACGTGCGTATCCTTTCATATCAATCAGCAAATAAATCTGTTCTATGTAATCCTCCATACTCGGTGTCGGCATAAGGATATTCCTCCTGACATTCTCATCATTAAAAGTGTACTATAACTGCTCTTTGCAAACAAGGAAAAAGCCGGGCGGCGGCCGGCTTAAGAAAACTTATCTCCGTACTTTTTTAATTTTTCCCCGACGGTACATTCGGTAATGCAAAATTTATGGGCAGCAATTTTGCCTTTTTCTTTACGCAACGTGCTTTTGACGAGGCAGTCTTTGCAGTACGTATTCAATAGATTTTCCACTTCGAGCAAAAATTGAGTTCGGCTCAAAACGTGGCACCTACCTTTCACTTTAAGTCCCGATCTCAGTATGGCTTGAGATCGCTGTGCCAAGAAGTGCTTGCCGCGCAAGCTGGTCAGCTTCTTTATTGTGCCTTCTATCAACGGGTTTGTAAAGTGGCTTAATTCGCATAGCAGCGAATTTTTCTTCGATCCGTGCAAGAAATCGGGCATGGCTTTCTTCATAACATGGCCAGTCGCCACCGAGCTGATTTAATACGGTTAGGGAGTCCCCCGTAATGGTGACAGGCTGACCTTTGACACCAAGTTCTTCAAGTTTTTGCATGGCAAAATAAAGCGCCGCATACTCTGATTCGTTGTTGGACTCAAGGCCGTCAAAGTGGGCATTTTCACGCAACCGGTACCGCTTGCCGCCTTTTGAATAATAAATTGCGGTTCCGACGCCAGCCCGATTTGACTCCACATCAAACCCGCCATCAAATAAGACAGTAATTTTTTCTGGTTCTTCGTCCAGCTGTTCGTTTAGTTTTTTAAATTCTTTCAGCGTCCATTCCTGACCAAGCTCATCGATTACGGCGATTTCTTTTACGCGACCCGTTTTCAGCAAGTCATCCGTTGTTTTCAACACGAGCTGCCGGTCTGTCGGATCTGACGTGAACGCTGTCTTCACGCCTTTAAAGTCATAAATAAAACGGATTGTCATTTGCATTTCGCTGCCTCCATTCTTTAAAATAAGAAAGAAAAGATCGGGGGAATCGATATGTTTGAAGTATATACAGACGGGGCGTCTACCGGCGACCCAGGACGAGCAGGAGCGGGCATTGTGATTCGCTGGGACGGCAAAATAGAGCGCTTTTCCATCCCGCTTGGCGAAATGGATACGCACGAAGCCGAATTTACAGCTGTCATTAAAGCGCTGGAGCTATGTAAAGAACGGGGCGCCCAGACGATTTCACTGAGAAGCGATTCACAAACAGTCGTTGCTGCAATTGAAAAAGAATATATTCACAAGCCGGTCTATAAGCCGCTTCTTCAAACGATTTTAACGCTGGCGGACGAGTTTCCACTTTTTTTTGTGAAATGGATTCCCTCGAAGCAAAACAAGGCCGATCAGGAAGCGAAAAACGCGATCCGGGCTAATCGCTAAGAGACAACCAGCCGATTGCGTCCGGAACGTTTTGCTTCATATAATGCCCGGTCCGCTTTATCGATAAACGCCTCACTTGTCTCTCCTTCATGAATAGCGATGCCCGCGCTGATTGTAACCGGCACCGCTTTTTCTTTGTAGATAACATGTAACTGTTCAACCTCTCGAATGATCCGGTCGACCATGACGATCCCATCTTTCATTGTGATGTCTTGGCTGATGAGAGCAAATTCTTCTCCGCCGAGACGCACGACTGCATCGGTCGTACGGATGTTTCGGCGAATGGCTTCTCCCGTTTCTTTTAACACAAGATCCCCGCATACATGGCCATATGTGTCGTTTACTTTTTTAAAATGATCCAAATCAAGCAGGATGAGTAAAATTGTGCTTTGTTTTTGTGCAGACTGCTTAAGGGACTCTGTCATATGTTCTTCAAAAAATCGCCGATTATGTAACCCGGTTAACGGATCTATATACGTCAGTTTTTTTAATTCGCCGAGCACTTCCTCATAGCGCACACGGAAAAATGCGGCTGTATAAAAAATAGCGGCATTCATAAGCGAGCCGCTGATCAAATAAATGGATTCCTCCGTGGACCAGTGGCCGATCGTCAATTCAATGCCGTATTTAATGGCAGAAAAAAGCAAACCAAGAGAAATGGCCGCTCTCCATGTTGGGTATGTATGAATAAGCATCAGGCATGGAATGATAAGCAGCGCCCAAATAAGAGGCACATGCCGTCCTTGAATAAACCATAAATCAAGTGCGATTGTTAATAAGGTTATGCCAATAACCCCTAAAATATTCCACCTTTTCATCCCTTTACTCTCTTCCTGTTGGAGCAGGCCATTAAAACCGTTTTATTATGACATAATTTGTCTTTCATTGCCAATGGTATGTAGTTATTTTCTCCTATTCAATTCCAAAAGGATCCACTTCGACATAACCTGTATGGCGGGCAAAACGTGACAAACCTTTCATTCCGTTCCTTTCAATAAACGAAAGCGCCTTTTCATTTGCACCGGTAAAAACCGCTTTTTCCATCGTCCATTCCAGGGGGACATCACAATGAATTTCCGCTAATTTTTCCGACATCCGGAGCATCTCTTCTCCATCGATGAGCTTTTTTTGAACAGATGGGGTTAATTGACTAAGCCCTTCTAACACGCCATCTGTCGTTCCAAACTCGCGAATAAGCTTAAGCGCTGTTTTTTCACCAATGCCTTTTACGCCTGGATATCCGTCCGCTGCATCGCCCATGAGCGCTTTTACATAATGAAATTGCTCAGGTTCAATGCCATATTCCTCGCGAAACAAGGCCGCGTCATATGACTTCCAATTGCCGTAGCCCGTCTGCAAAAGCCAAACAAAATTATGGCCATTCAGCAGCTGTAATAAATCCCGGTCACCCGTCAAGATGTATGTTTCAATGCCTTTTGTCCATTTTGAAATGGTGCCGATACAGTCATCTGCTTCATAATTTTTCACGCCTGCGTTATGAAGAGAAAACGCGGCCGTCGCTTCCTGGGCCAAATCAAACTGCGGCACGAGCTCAACCGGCGGTGCCGGGCGATGTGCTTTATACGAATCAAACATGTCGGTCCGGAATGTATCTTTTCCCATATCCCAGCAGACAGTAATGTGTGTCGGCTGAATTTGATCCGCTGCCGCAAACAAATGGCGGATCAGCCCTTGTACGGCATTTGTCGGCACCCCTCGTTCATTGATCATAAACCGGCCGCTTGGAGCGGTTTGAAAAAATGAACGGAACAGAAGGGCCATTCCGTCCACAAGTAATAATTTTTCATTCGTCATGAATATCTCGCCTTTCTGTTTCAATCGGGCGCGACTTGTCATTTGACCAGTCACTGTAGCTGCCCGGATATAATTTTACATTGTTGTAACCCGCTTGCTTCAGTGCGATAATATTTGGCGTGGCGGACACACCGGACCCGCAGTATACAATGACCGGTTCATCGGCTTGGATGCCGGTAAAGCGCTTTTTCTGTTCAGAGGCAGGTTTCCATCTGCCGTTTTCCATCGCTTCTGCAAAAAATCGATTGATCGCACCAGGAATGTGGCCCGGCACACGGTCAAGCGGTTCGGTTTCACCCAAATAACGCTCTGGTGCGCGCGAATCCATTAACAGCGTGTTTCCAGCCGCGACTTCGTCGACTGTCGCAATCATGCTGTGCTGAAGATGAAGCGTTAGTTGGCCTGTACGACGTTCTGGACGTTCTGCGGTAACAGGTAAACCTTCTTTCATCCAAGCGGAAAACCCTCCATCTACTATGCAGACATTTTTGTGCCCCGCATACGTTAAAAGCCACCAAAGCCGTCCGGCAAACATCGACACGCCGTCATCATACGCAACGACTATCGTGTCATCCGATACACCGCAGCTTTCCATAAACGCTCCAAACACATTCATATCTGGCAGCGGATGACGGCCGCCACCTTTTCCTTTTTCACCGGATAAGTGGTGATCCAAATGAGCATAATAAGCACCAGGAATATGGCTATGTTCATATAATGCCGCTCCTTCTGCCGGATCAGCTAAATTAAACCGGCAGTCAAAAACAACAACTTGTTCTATTTTTTCATTCAGCCAATCTGTTGTGACGATCATCCAATCGCTCCTTTTCCATTAATTTTTCCACCTGTTCTTTCGGGTCCCAGCAGTCAAACCGGTAGCCCGGATTCGTTTCGAATCCGAGCCGGCGGCATCTGTACATCATTTTTTCCGGCAGTTTGACGGCCTGGAAATGACGGCATGTGGCGCAGGCGTGAAAACGCGACTTACGAGATGTCACGGAGAATCAGCTCCCACTCCTCAATATTGCCGCTTTGTTCAAATACAAGAAGCCATGCGTCAAATTGCTCGTTTACGTCAAGCGACACCGCTTTTTTCACCTCAGCCGTTCCTTCTTCAATAAAATGGAAGGCACTTGTTAAAAGCTGCTCTTTTTGTTCGGCTAAATACTCATCTGCCATTTTTCCGATTTGTTCCTGCAGCTTTTGCATCATCACTTGTTTTTCATTTTTTTCAAAAAAGGCTTTCGCGTTTTTAAAGATAGCAAGTGTTCCAGAAAAAGACTCACGCGGCGCATCTTGAAATGCCGTATCAAAGTCAGGAACGACAAGTTTCCCTATTTGTACACCGGACAGCAGCAATTCTGGTTCAATCATTGCCGCTTTATTTGCAAGCCGTGATTGTTTGTCCTGCAAAAGCTTGGCGCCGTGATTTTCAACCCGTATCGACGTGGCCCGCATTTCCTGCGCCAAATCATAGCCAACCGCGTGCAACAGTTCCTCAAGTGCTTTTTGTAATACCTGCCTTGCGTCATTTTGTCCGCTTAATGTCGCCGGGTTAAACGATTCTTTGAAAAAGTCGGAGAACCGGTAAAACACACGCTGTTTTACATAATGAATGAGTTCATCCAGCTCTTGTGCCATCCTTTTTTTCTCCACATCCACTGTTTCCGCGTCAATGGCCGTGATCATTCGGCTTCTCTTATCCTCAAGCTCTGCTTTTTTCTGTTCCCCTTGATGAATGCTTTCTTTCGCCGCTGTAATCAGTTTTTCCAGCTGGTTTACGCCCCGCTCGGCTTCTGCTTCTGCCGATTGAACCGCCATATGGGCTAAATCATGGGCTAAAAACGAGCGGAATGGTTCTTTAAACTGCTTCATTCCGGACTGGGGATGATCCCATTCGCCCCGCATGGCTTCCTGAACCGCCAGCATGCTCGATACCCCATGCAATCTTGGAAACCGGATGCCATATTGCAGCAGCTGATCCCGAACGTAGGCTTTTACGTCTTCTAGCTCGTCTTCATCAGTGGCTAAGTCAATCGCGTTAATAATAAAAAACATTTTATCGAGTTCAAACGCGTCTTTCACACGGCCGAGCTGTATTAAAAATTCTCGGTCTGCTTTTGAAAATGCATGGTTGTAATACGTCACAAAAAGGATCGCATCGGCATTTTTAATGTATTCAAACGCAACACCAGTATGGCGCGCATTGATTGAATCCGCTCCCGGTGTATCAACAAGCGTAATGCCAAGACGGGTAAAGTCGCAGTCGTAATATAAATCGATTGAATCAACGAAGCAGCTTTTCTTTTCATCAGCTACATATTGCTTAAACGTCTCAAGGTCCACTCGAATCGTGTTATCCGAGTGCGCGCTATAGTCATCATATCCGGCATGGAACGCACGTAAAAAAGACAAGTGAATTTTTTCTTTTCCTTCTCCTTCATTCGTTTCCAGAACGTCCGGCACGAGCCCGAAAGCATCATCGAGTGATGATGCGCTTCGGTTAAACAACCCGAGGGACGCATTTACATCGTCCAGCATCACAGAGCCTGGCTTTAAATGGACATCCGCAGTCCGGTGTTCATGTTCGCTGTCAACCGGATGAATGCGGTTGACAGCAGCCGTTGTAGGATTTGGCGATACCGGCAGCACTTTTTCACCGAGCAGTGCGTTCGCGAACGATGATTTTCCAGCCGAAAATGCACCGAATAAAGCAATCGTATATGTCCGGTTTTCAAGACGAGCTGCTTTTTGAACCGCGCCGTCAATAAACCGGGCGAACCCTGGCACACCGTGAAGGCGATCTGCCATTCGGCGCAGCCTGTTCACGACTGCTTCTACATCACCCGCTGCTTCTAGTGGCACAGATACTTCAACGTCCTCCACTTTTTCCAGACTTGCTGCTGTCCACTGTTCGACGCCATCATACAACACCGCTTCGCCGTCTTCTGCCTGCCATTTTTCTTTAAGCGTCTGCAGCACACGCGGGAGCACTGGATCTTCATCTGATAATATATGGCGCAACGCTTGCTCGCGCTTCGTTCGCTCTTCTTGCAGTGCTAAAAGAGATTGTTTCGCCTGTAATCGCTTCGCCCATATTTGATGGTCTGTTTCAAACAGCGCAAACTCGCTGTTAAATTGTACCCGCAACGCTGGCGCCGCTTCCTCTTTCCAATTTTCAGATACAGTGCGCGCCCGTTTTTTAATCAATGAGGCTACATCTTCCGCATAATTTAACACAGCATCTCCAGTGACACCCGCACCCGGTTTTACAGCATCTTTTGCAACAGACGCGTCGATCGGTACAGATAGTTCCTCCGCTTTTAAGGCAAGCGCTGGATCATCAAGGCCGCTTTCCTTCATCCAGGCTGCGCTCATTTGGCGAATGGCCCATCCGAGCTGTGCTTCTGCCTGTTTTATTAAATCCGCCGCAAACGCTTGCAAGCGATGTTCCCGCTCTTCTTCCGTTTTCTTTTTCGCAAATAACATGCCGACTTTAAAATCCGGCCGGGTTGATTCCAAATAGCTGCGTGCCAATTCTCTTGTTGCCGCTGGCATTAAGATGGCGTTTTTCAGCACATCGTCACGCTTTTCGTCATACTGTTTCAGCCAAACGGATGCATCGCGTTTGTTCATTTCAGAACGGAGTGACGCTTCTTTTTCTTCAATGGACAAGGCGCCTGCTTCCGCAACGACCGCTTCGAGCGGCTCTGTCGTTTGTTTTTGCTGCTCGGCAAGCCACTCCATATGCTCGTGCACAAGCCGGTTCATCATCGTTTCTGCTGACTGCTCAGATAACTGGTCACGATTTTTCATGCTCTCATGAATCAGCTCTTTTACTTCCTCAAAATCGTTGTAGGGCAGCTCGCGGTTGCGCAAACTCGTAAAATAAAATGCTTCCGGCTCGACATTCCATGTCGCAAAGGACTCTTTTACCGACTGACGAAATGCGTCAAATGACAATTCTTCATCCTTGTGCTTATCTACTTGATTAATGATTAAATACAGCTTCACGCCATGAGACAAAAGCTCTTTCGTGTAAATAAAATTCAGTTCGGACTGCACGTGATTGTAATCCATCACATAAAAAACCATATCCGCTAAATGAAGGGCAGATTCAGTGGATATACGGTGGGCGTCATCGGTGGAATCTACCCCCGGCGTATCCATGACCGTCACATCCGGCGGCAGACTTGAGCCGGCGTGGCCAATTTCAATGGACGCCACTTCATCGCCGTCTTTCGCAAACTTTTTCACGTGGTCAATTTCATATGGCGCTTTAAAAAGAAGCGGCCGCCCATGATGGTAATGAATTTTTGCGAAATCTTGCCCGGCCGGCTTAATTTTCACCACATTTGCGCTCGTTGGAATTGGACTTGACGGCAAAAGCGTTTCGCCCGTCAGTTCATTAATCATCGTCGATTTGCCTGCCGAAAAGTGGCCGCAAAACGCGACGATAAATTCATTGTCATACAGCTTTCGAAGAAACAATGTTGCTTTTTCAGCACGTTCTGTATCTCCATTATGTATAAATTGTTCGTATAACACGGCGGTCCGAGAACGGATCAATTGGAGCGTCCGCTCGGCTGTTTGCGTTTCCATACATGTCATCCCCTTTGATGCAAAGCTTTTTTTTTATTGTATACGATTTCGGGACAATAAAAAAGGATACAGTGGCTCGGAAAAATTCCGGTTCTCTGTATCCTTTGGACATTATTTCTTCAAGACAAGCGCTTTATTTCCTTTTGCTGTATGATCCAGCACATATTTCATGACGCCGCCATACGTGACCACTGTTGCAGTAACAAACAACCAAACCATGCGAAACGCCTTCTTTCGTAATTGATAATAATTTTCATCCTCAACTGTATCGTACCACCTTTTACAAAAGAAAACAACAAAAAAAGGTGCTTTTTTAAGCACCTTTTTCAATGTTCAGTACAAGCCGATAGTCTCCCGCCCCCTCAAATGAAAGTGGCAGTTCAATCGCCTGTTTGAATCCTGAAATTTTCGAGTCGCCGACAATAATAGTCGGCGGCGTAATGTCAATGTTAATGCCTTTCGAAGACAACGCGACACTCATATTCCCGGCAATCATATTAACAACTTCTCCCGCAAATGATTCCACCATTTCTCCTTCAACTGGCATCCCGAACATTTTTGTGCCAAGGCTCGCAAAGGCATCTTCAGGTCCATCTAAAATAATACGGCCCGGCAAATCGCCGGTAATCCCGATAAACACGCCAATTGCATGGTGGTCAAATGAACCATTTAACACGGCTGATTTTCCGACCGTCAGTTCTGCTGGGATGATGGCTTTCATCGCATCTACCGTACAGTTTAATACTTCTTTTACAATGCTGTTTTGATCTTGTTGTACATTGCCCATTTTGGCACCCCCGCTTATTTCTTTTTATTTTACAAGAAAAACAAATAGATGTCAGCACTTTTTTACCAAGCCATTAGAACTATTTATTATCTTTGGATTAATTTTGTATTTCTATGAAAAACAATCTAAGACACCTTCATTTTTTAAAAAAGGAGTCGATATAATTCTTATATACTATTTATTTAGTCATTATCATTTAATATTTTGGAGGAATTTTGCATGCGTTTATTTTTCGGGGCTTTTTACAGTCTCTTGATTTGCCTTGCCGTAAATGGCCTGCTCGCCCAGCCAGCCAGTGCTGCTTCTGTTGTCAAAGGAACATTTGTTGAAGCCGTGTATGAATACGTACAAATTGATGATGAAACAAGTGAAAAACGACTGACCGGTGTGATGATTCAAAACGAACAAGGGAAAATTACGACATTGGCTATTGATTCAACAGCTGCTCTCTCCATTAATTCCATCGGCGTTACTATTGATGCCTTTAAAACAGGGATGCTGGTTGAAGCGACCGTCAACCTTCGCCTTATTAAAACGATGAGCGGCCAGTCTTTTTCTTCACCCGGCGCCATTGACACCCGGGATAAAGTGGTGACGGGCACCATTAACCGAATCGATCCGAATGGCGCTTTTCTTTCTATCCGTTTTGATAACGGCCAGTCAAAAACATACTACCTAAATAATCAAACAGAGGTTTTTAAAGGAACAACGCTTGTTGATTTAAGTGTTTTATATGAAGGAGACCGGGCAAAGCTTACCTTCTTTTCCTATAATTCTTCCTACATACAATCCATTGACGTGAACACACAAGGAATTAAAATAGAACGTTTAGCAAAAGGAACGATTCAAACGATTGATCCGATTCGCCGCAAGCTGACAGTTAAAAATGAAACGACGTTTAAAGACTGGAAGTGGGACAAGAGCCCTTCCACCCAGAAAAGCTATACATACACAGCAAAAACGCCGATTTATGTCGGTAATCAGCCGATTGCCATTGATAAAGCCCGTTATTATCAAAATAATGAAGCTTATTTTGTTACCGTACGTCAATTCAACAAAGAAGTCGTGGAACGAATCGTTATTAGGAAAAGCAATGAGCGGACCTTTTATGAACCAATGTCTTCCGTCAACCTTTCTCAAAAACGGCTGGGCCTGCAAAAATCAGGTTCTGTTTCTTACCATAACGGAACGATTCTCATTCGAAATGGACGAATGGTCGATGCAAACAGCCTTCCATTTAAAGGATCCGCTTTTGTCGTGACGGATGGACGTCAAAAAAGTGAATACGCCAACGTTATTCATATTACGAATGACGGCTTCCAAAGCCCGAATCTTGTCAATCACACGCTTTATTTTGGCCGGATCAGCCGGACAAATGGCTACAATCTGACAATCACGGATACGAGCGAGTTAAAGGGAAATAAATGGTCGACTGTTGCTAGCCCTTCTCTTTCATTCAGCAATGATACAGCGGCAGTCAGAGACTATGCCCGTGGTGTACTTAAAATTGTGCCACAGCAAGACGAAGTAAAAGAGTATCTCGATTCTTACGGTTACTTTTACGTGGCAGACAATGAAATTATCGGTATGCACCTAATAAATGAGAATACGCCGGCTGCCCAGCTTGTTTCCGTTGGTCGATTAGAAGCAATTAATAATGCCAAAACAATTTTAACAGTCCGCAATGTCAGCCAATCGCAAACTGGCGTTTGGGAACAGACTGGCAATATTTCAAACATGAATATCGAACAAACGACGTTTATCCGCGATGGACATGTTATTTCAGCGGAAGAATTAAATATGGGAGACCGTCTGTATATCGTCCATGAATCTGTCGTAAAAGGCCGCATTATTCTCGTCAATTAATGAACTTTTTTAGATGAAAGGATTTTATGATGAACAAACTTATTACTTTTGCAGCAGCCTTTGTGGTGACTTTGGCCGCCTCAATTCTTTTTTCCGGAGCAAGTATGGCAGCTCCGCCCGATTTTAACGGCGGGGTCAATAATGAATATACGTATGAAGAATATGTATTTGTTTCCGGAGCGCCTGTGAAATTCAGCGGCAAAATGACTGTTTCTGAACGTGAAACAGCCACACAACGGACGGAGACGTACCGGTATATGTTAACAAGCATAATGAATCCAAAAGATAAATTAACCCGGAACGTTTCTTTCGTTACCGACATAAACGAACAGTCGGAAAAAGGACAGACGACTTCGCAAACATCGGTGAAAAGCTATTCTGAAAAAGTCACTATAGGCAATGAGTCGTATACACTCGATGATTATCAGCTTTCTCAAGGAACCGTTGCTGACAATCGACCTGCCTCTGATTATTATTCTGGAAACGTTGCAGGGCGGAAAACGTACAAATTAAAAAGCAACGATAGCCTTGTCACTATTCATTTCAGCGGCAAAAATGTCGGCTATGAAAATTTCTGGGGAGCGACTGAAACCCAAATCATTGATTATGAACTCGAATCAGCAGCCGGTACTTTTTTCGTGACGAGCAAAGTATCTGACAGCAAAACAAAATTTTTGCAGTATGAGCCGCATGATCCGGCCCTGTCCAGCTTTACCGGCGGATATGCACGTATTAGCGAGCAATCCATGATTGGTGAATATGCGTATACTCTCCCCGGCAGCAGTATTGAAAAAACCGTTCATGTCGGCCAGGAAATGGTTCCGCTTATTGAACGGCTGATCGTTCCGAAATTCCGTGACTTAAACGGCCATTGGTCAAAAGAAAATATTGAACAGCTGTACGCACTCGGCGTATTTGATGATTCAAGCTCGTTTTTCTCACCAGGCACACAAATGAACCGCTATCCGTTTATTGTCGGTGTCATGAAAGCAGCAGATATACGTGTGCTGGAACAGCCGAAAAAGCAAAAAACACCGAGAACCGCTATTTTTGCTGATCTTGATCCGCAAGAAAAAGACTATTTGTATATTGAAAGCGCCTATGCAAAAGGGATCTCAAAAGGAGTCAGCGCGACACAATTCAAGCCGAACAGTGCACTTACTCGTGCCGAAGCCGTTGCTATTTTAGTCCGTGCACTCGGTCTTGAACACCGTGCGCCGGACCCTGGCTACCATACCGGCTATGTTGATGATTCTTCTATTCCGAAATGGGCAAAAGACAGTGCTTATGTAGCCACAGAAATCGGGCTCGTCTATGGCGACTTAAATAACCGCTTCAACCCAACAAAGACGATGACAAGAGCGGAAGCATCTGCTTTAACCATCCGGTTCCTTCATTTCTTGGAAAAAGATTTAAAGCAAAACTACCGTGATGATATGTTATTTTTTCAATAAGTGAAAAGGATGGCTTTTATGAACGTATTAATTAAAACGAAACGAATGGTTCTTTTGCTTCTCTTTTTCATGCTGGGGCTTGTATGGCCGAGCTTTGGACAGGCAGCTGTTCCTTTTTCCGATATCAACTCGAATCATTGGGCTTATAAATCGATTGAGTGGGCCTATAATAATAAAGTTATATCGGGTTACTCAAACGGAACATTCGGTCCGAAACGAACGCTGACTGAATCAGAGTTTATTGTCATGCTGAGCCGGTACGACTGCTCGAATTCCTCCTGGTCGAAAAGCAAACCGGGTGACCGCCACTGGGCCGCTTCGGAATATGCCTATGCAAAAAGCAAAAACATCCCTCTAAAAGGGTATGACAACACAAAACTTCGCGACCAGCCTGTTTCACGTGGACAAGTTGCCCGAATTGTGGCCGCTTTTCACGGATTTGATTTAAATCAGGAACACGCTGTCCAATACATGTACATTAAGCAGTTATCGAGTGGAAAAACAGGCGTTAAAAATTATGTAGACTACGGAGCGGGCCAATCGTTAACTCGAGCGGAAGCGGCTGTTTTCCTGCACCGTCTCGCAGGACAGGGCCAATGCCAAATGAAAGGTCTCACAGAAAGCGCCTCTGGGAAAGACAACAGCAAATATCCGCTGCCTGCCCATTTTCTGCCTGAAGGAACGGTTGTTTTTCCAAAACCAGAAGATGATGATACGACCCCGCCTACAACAGGGCCGGTCACAGATTCACGTATTCAAGCAGCCGACATTGAAAAACCAACCTTGATCGCAAACGGTTTGGATTCAACATTCATCACATTGTCACTGAAAGATTGCTATGGAAATCCGATTTCATATGAAGAATCGATTTCTTTTCACTCTTCGTCAAAAGCGGGGGGATTTGTTTCAAGCGGACAACCTCGCCAATATGATCATTGGAAAGAACTAGACTTTACTACAGCTGCTTCAACTTCCGCATATGTACAAACGGACGGACCGGACTTAACGGTGAAAGTAACAGCTCCCGCTTCAACAACTGTGAAAAGTGACACCATTTCATTCCAGCTGCCGTACGAGACAGGCACAAACGATAAAATGGCGTGCTACCGCACTCCGGTTACTGTTGATTTAGCGTATACGGCAAAAGCCGAGCTGCAAGTGTCTTCTAGCCAATCGACGATTGCAGCAAATGGCAGTTCAACTGCATACGTGACAGCTAAAATCTTTCAGCCAGGCGGCCAGCCCGTCTGGGATTATAATGGACGAGTTCGGTTTTATTCGGCAAAAGGAGCCCTTCTGTCAACAAGTGACGTTTCTTTTTCAAATGGGACCGCGTCCACATGGGTCACTTCTCTGTCTTCTTCTTCGCCAGTTGAAGACACGATTTATGCGGAATTGATCCAATCGGATTCAAGGTACCCCGCTGTTAACAGCGAAATTAAGTCGTCAAGACACAGTACATCGATTTTTTATGACCCCGGCCTTTCTACTATTACAGGATGCATGCGGGATGATTTAGAAGTCGCCTTTATTATCGATTCATCCGACAGCATGAAACGAAGCGATCCGGAACGGCAACGGGTGTCTAAGTCACGGGAATTGATGCAAACGTTAAATGCATCGGATAATATCGCCGTAGACTTTAATAATAAAGGCAGGTATTTAAACGGTCCTTACAGTTGGAATATAGTTAGCCCTAGCTTAGAAAGTGTCTTCCAATCGGGCGGCACAAATATCGCGGACGGCATGGATGAAGCGTTCAGCCGATTTACGGGCACCAACAAAGTAGCGATTCTCGTAACTGACGGAAAATCAAATGAACGCCAGGTTTTGGCCAAAATAGAGCAAGCCAGGAATCAAGGCATCACTGTTTATACAATCGGCCTCGGATCAAAAAAGCAGCTGAATGAAGCACTTTTACAAAAAGTAGCTCAAGAAACCGGCGGACGCTATTTTCATGTTGAAAAAAGCAGCGAGATCAGCACCGCTTACCAGACAATTTTAAATGAGTTGTCATGCGGAGAACTTTACCTTGGCTGTTCACCGTCTGGAACGGTGTTCGCTTCCCCGTCTCTGCGGATGACCAGCGATACGTTTTATATGGATACATTTATCGATGAAGCATGTAGTGAAGTAGAGCGGGTCGTACTGCGATTCCACTCCTTGGATGGGACCATTGATTACGATTTGATATACAGGGGCCAGCATTATTTTGCCTTAAAAAAAGATAGGACCGAAATCGATCCCCTCTATTTACAACATGAAGGAACATTTCTTGCTTACGACAAGTACGGCACGCTTATCGGTAAGCAGACCATTCCTGTTCTGCAGGAAAATTAAAAGGATGTCTCCATGACGGAGACATCCTTTTTGTGTTACGAAGCCTGGTTTTTCACGGCCGCAGCCGCTGCTTTTTTCCGGCCCAATTCATTAAAAACAATATTCAACACAATCGCGGTGACACTTCCGGCCACGATGCCGTTGCCCGTTAAAATTTGAATGCCGCCTGGCAGTCCTGCGAATAAATCCGGCACAACGGTAACACCGAGACCAAGGCCGACCGAACAGGCGATAATGAGCAAGTTTTCCTGTGCGTTCATATCGACGCGGCTAAGCATTTTAATGCCCTGCGCGACGACCATCCCGAACATCGCCACCATCGCGCCGCCCAGCACACTCGCTGGAATAATCGTTGTGAACGCGCCGATTTTCGGCACGAGGCCCAGCACAATCAAAAAGCCGGCTGTGTAAAAAATAACGCTCCGTGATTTCACGCCGGACAGCTGCATCAGCCCAACGTTTTGCGAAAACGCTGTGTACGGAAATGCATTAAAGATGCCGCCGAGCACAATCGCCAGTCCTTCTGCGCGGTATCCTTTTGCCAGATCTTTCTCTGTCACCTCTTCATCGCAAATATCGGAAATTGCAAAATACACACCCGTTGATTCAACGAGACTGACCATCGCAACCAGAATCATCGTTAAGACACCTGTCCATTCAAACGTCGGAATCCCGAAGTAAAATGGCTGAACGAGGTGGAACCAAGAAGCATCCACTACAGCTGACATGTCAACTTTCCCCATAAAAAACGCAATCATCGTGCCGATCAATAAACCGAGCAGCACCGAAATCGACCGGG
This sequence comes from Domibacillus sp. A3M-37, assembly GCF_024213455.1. Lineage (NCBI taxonomy): Bacteria > Bacillati > Bacillota > Bacilli > Caryophanales > Bacillaceae > Domibacillus > Domibacillus sp. A3M-37. The sequence goes on from NZ_JANAVL010000007.1 coordinate 42,076, forward strand.
CAAACCCGTCAAAAAACCGGTACATGACAATAATAATAGCCAGCGTAGCAAAGGCAAGTGTGACATTTTCAGCCGAACCGAAATCGGGACTGCCTTGACCACCGCCCATATTGTTCATTGCCACCGGAATGAGTGTCACGCCAATAATTGTAACAACGGACCCCGTTACGACTGGCGGGAAAAAGCGAACGAGCCGGCTAAAAAACGGAGCGATCAATAGCACAAATATACCGGACGCGATAATGGCGCCATAAATCGCTGAAATGCCCTGTGCCGCACCGATCGCAATCATTGGACTGACAGCGGTAAACGTACAGCCAAGCACGACCGGCAAGCCGATGCCAATCCATTTGCCTCGATACACTTGTAATAGTGTCGCAATACCGCACATGAAAATATCAATAGAGACAAGATACGTTAATTGAGCGGATGTCATGCCGACTGCCGCGCCGACAATAAGCGGGACAATCACGGCACCTGCATACATCGCAAGAACGTGCTGGATGCCGAGCGACGCTGTTTTCAACTGATTCTGGTTCACTGTGGCACCTCCGCTTTAAACTGGATTTGCCCATCTTGAAGCGAATGGATCCGTGCAAGCGATTCAACGCGGATTCCTTCTTTTTGGAGCAGTGACCGTCCATCCTGGAAGGACTTTTCAATGACGATGCCAATGCCGGCGATCTCGCTGCCCGCTTGTTTGACAATGTTTATGAGACCAAGTGCCGCCTGGCCATTCGCCAAAAAGTCATCAATAATTAATACCTTGTCATTTTCCGTTAAAAATGATTTGGATACGGCAATGCGGTTTGTTGTTTCTTTCGTAAACGAGTACACGTCCGCTGTTAGCAAGTCGTCAGTCATGGTCAGTGATTGGCGTTTGCGCGCAAAGACAACTGGGACGCCCAGCACAAGACCGGTCATAACCGATGGTGCAATGCCGCTTGATTCAAGTGTCAAGATTTTCGTAATGCCGGCTTCTTGAAACAGCTCAGCAAACGTTTCGCCAATTTCCTTCATTAACTGTGGGTCAATTTGATGATTTAAAAATGAATCTACTTTTAAGACGTGCTTTGACAACACACGGCCTTCCTGTTCCATTTTTTCATGCAGACGTTTCATTGTATTTCCTCCTCTGATTCGTCTTCAGGCACAAAAAAAGCCTGAAGCATAGCGTTCAAAAAAAAGAATGAACAATGCCTTCAGGCGCGAACAGAAAAAATCCGTTCTCTTGTTCACTCATAGTCGGATCATTTACGGTGTTCCGGTAGAAACTTGCAGGCCAATCCCCGCGATTATATGAGTGAATAATGTTTAATTGATAGTCATTATAATAGCATACTGATCGAAAAAATCAATATAAAACACGAACATTATTAATCTTTTTTTTTAGATTATTCGTTAATTATAGTCCCTATCCTTTTTCACACTTTTTTCACATAAAGCATTATATTTGTGATTTTTCTCACAGAATCATTTTTTTACACGGTTAAGATAGTGCTAACGAACAAAGCATCTCGGAAAGGGGGCATGGGGATGGCTTCAGAAAAACGCAAACATAAAACAGAGGATGAAGGCGATCAATTAAAAGGCACATTGTATTCGGTTTTTGGTTTAGGCATTTTTATTATTGCAACGTGGCTTGTTGTCTTTTCCATTTTTGCTGGTCGTTTTTAATTTAGAGGAGGATCAACTATGCATTTACACCGTTATGAAAAGTGGTGGCTCACTTTCGGCACGGGAGCACTCGTTGTGTTTCTTGTCGTAATCGGGATAGGCGCGTTCCATCAAGAACACCAGCCGCCCAGTTCTGTGAAAACCATTAATTATGAGCAAGTGGATAAAATTGCCCCGTTTAATGAACCGGGACTGAAAAAAGTGGCGGGCAAAGAATGGGAGTATGAACTTGTCGTTGTGGCATCCGCCTTTTATTACGCACCGGTTGAAGCAGAAATTCCGGTCGGCTCTAGAGTAAAGATTATCGCGACAACAAAAGATGTGGTTCACGGCTTTGAAGTTGCCGGCACTAATATTAACATGATGCTCGAACCAGGCTATATAAGCGAATACGTCACAACATTGAACAAAACTGGTGAATTTCTCGTGCTGTGCAACGAATATTGCGGCACTGGTCACCATACGATGAAATCGATGATTAAGCTGGTGGGGGACGAATGAATACGCAATCCATACTTAGGGTTAATCATAAAGATGCGCGCGTCGCAATGGCGCACATGTACGTTGCCTTTTTAGCGCTTGCGGTTGGCGGATTAATGGGACTGTTGCAAGTATTTGTCCGCTCCGGCCGCTTTGAGCTCCCGGCCAATATCGGCTATTATCAGGTATTGACGGTTCACGGTGTTATGCTCGGCCTCGTTTTAACCACCTTTTTTATCATGGGCTTTCAGTATGCGGTCGTAAGCCGGACAGCCGGCGCGTTCTCAGCGAAACAGCGGATGGCCGCCTGGATTGGCTTCTGGCTTATGACACTTGGCACTACGATGGCCGCTACGATGATTTTACTTAATGAAGCGACTGTTCTTTATACGTTTTACGCACCGCTTCAGGCTCACTGGATTTTCTATCTGGGGCTGACATTTGTGGTCGTTGGCAGCTGGCTTGTCGGTTTTGCGCAGGTGGCTCGTTATGTACAATGGCGCAAAGCAAACAAAGGACAGACGTCGCCGCTCTTAACGTTTATGGCGGTTGTGAACTCGGTTATGTGGTTTGTCGCAACGCTTGGTGTTGCCTCTGAAGTGCTGCTTCAACTGCTTCCTTGGTCCCTCGGGCTCATTGCACGGGTGGATGTACTGATTACCCGTACATTGTTTTGGTATTTTGGCCACGCGCTTGTTTATTTCTGGCTGCTGCCTGCTTATATGGCATGGTATGCGATTGTGCCAAAAATTATCGGCGGCAAAATTTTCTCGGATTCACTCGCCCGCCTATCGTTTATTTTATTTCTTTTATTCTCGATTCCAGTTGGCTTTCACCACCAGCTGACCGAACCAGGCATCAGCGCATTATGGAAGTTTTTACAGGTCGTGCTGACGTTTATGGTGATTATTCTATCTCTTATGACCGCCTTCAGCATGTTTGCCATGTTTGAAACACGCGGCCGGGAGCTTGGCGGAAAAGGCCTGTTCGGCTGGTTCCGTAAGCTGCCATGGGGTGATGCTCGTTTCCTCGTGCCGTTTATTGGCATGGCTGCGTTTATTCCGGCGGGAGCAGGCGGGATTATTAATGCCTCTCACCAAATGAACCAGGTTGTCCATAATACGATCTGGGTAACCGGCCGTTTTCACTTAACGGTGGCGACAACCGTTTTATTAACCTTTTTCGGCTTTGCCTATTGGCTGATTCCACATTTAACCGGCCGTGTGCTGACGCCGCAAATGAATACACTGGCGATCATCCAGGCGTTCACGTGGGCGTTTGGCATGACGATTACGTCGGGTGCCATGCATTGGGTTGGCCTGCTTGGTGCGCCGCGCCGTTCGTCTTTCTCCGCCTATGGGGATGCAGCGCAGGCATTGGAATGGATCCCGTATCAAATTGCGCAGGCGGTTGGCGGCACCATCTTATTTTTAGGCATTATTCTTGTATTGATTATTTTCGCAAACCTCGCCTGGTTTGCGCCAAAGGGAGATGAAGAATTCCCGGTTGCGGACGTGGCAGAAGGCGCCGAGAAAACCCCAGTGGTGCTGGAAAATTGGAAAATTTGGATTACAGTGCTCGTCGCACTTATTTTAATCGCGTACACCATTCCGGTGATGGACATCTTAAACGGCGGTCCGCTCGGTTCAAAAGGTTATAAATTATGGTAATGGAAACCCCTTTGACAGTAAGTGTCAAAGGGGTTTCTTTGCGCCCATTGCTTTAACCGGCTCCATATAAAAACTGTCCCTCCATCCTGATAATCGGAAATGCAGTTTATATTAAACTAGCTCTTATGTGTTAATGAAGGAGCTGTACGACTAATTTTCCGGTAATCAAAATAATCAAAATAACTGTTCTTTTTCTGTCCGCTTAAATCCTGTGCGCATATGCCGACAAATGTGCCGGTAAACCGGATATAATCCGCATCGTCATCCGACAAGTGGCCGATATCGATTGGACCCCCGACTTTTTGCCATTCATGATTGTTTTTAGCAAAATAAAAATGCAGCCATTCGTTTTGAATCTCCGCTTTTAATTTTGCTGAAGAAGACGTCAGCGGAATACCTTCATCCAATAATTCATCATATTTTCCATTCTTTGATTCGATAATCCCTAAGCATTTGCCGGTTTCTTCATGATGCGTGACCCGCAGATACACATAATCGTCGGTATCGTAATACACAATCAGCCCGGCCATTTGCTGAAAATGTTCCGGATCCATTTCCACCGCTGTTTCGATTTCCACCTGCATATCTTCTAATCTTCTGGTTAGACGGCTTTGACGGTGAATAGACTGCATCGATTCTCCGCCTGTCAGCCTGAGGTACCCGGGCCGGTCGGATAATGAAATCCATTCGTCTGTAAACGTTCTTCTTAACGAGCTCCAGTAATGTTTCAGTGTTTCACCGGTAAAATCATCCTTATTGCTTTCCTGTTCAAAAGGATGCGGCGGCAAGCTGGGTGCTTCGACGATCGTTTGCGGATTCGGACCGCCCTGAATGCGAAGCCAGCCATCGTCTGTCCAGTAACATTTCTGCAAAGCGGTTTCGCGGCCTAATATGCATTTTTTACCCACCACGGGACGTCCGCATAAGTGAGCCATGTACCAGTCGCCGTTTTGTGTTTCTACTAAGCTGCCGTGGCCTGCTTTTTGGAGCTGCTGCTTCTCTTCCTCATTGGACGTTAAAATCGGGTTCGCTGGATCCAGCTCATACGGGTCGGCCAAGGATTGGGACCGCGCCACTGTCACAGCGTGCGTATACCACATTCCCCCTTCAGCCGTTAGTAAATAATAATAGCCATTCCTCTTATAAATATGGGGTGCTTCCGTCAGCCCGAGTTTGGACCCTTTAAAAATATTTTTCACAGGACCGATAAGCTTTTTTTCCTGTACCGATTATTCTTGAAGCGCGATGCCCGCAAATGAATTTTTTCCTTTGCGGAAATCCCAAATCATGTTGACGAGCAACTTCGTTCCATTTTCTTCATGAAAAAGAGATGGATCAAAGCTGCTGCTGTTCAAATAGACTGGTTCGAACCAGGGGCCTTCAATGTTTTCAGCGGTTATCATGTAGTTATGGGTATCTTTAAACGCTCCCATTCGGCTTTTCACATCTGTGTAAATTAAATAAAACAGCCCGTCTGAATAACTTAAGCAAGGAGCCCACACACCGCTGGAATCGATGTCGCCGACCATGTTTATTTGCGACTCCCGCATTAATGGGCAGGAAGTTGCCGCCAATGAACCAGATCTTTTGAATGGAAGAGCTGAACGCCGGGAAACCATTCAAATGTAGAAGTGGCGATATAATAGTTGCCTTCTACTCTTATAATCGATGGGTCCGGGTGGAAGCCCGGCAAAATAGGATTGATAATGTCAGTCATATAAACACTCCTTCATTATTCTGAAACGAACTTCTCCGTTTTGCCCGCCAGCGCTTTCATGCCGGCTTCGAGCACTTCAATAATCCGGTCTGTGTCATACACACTTCCCCGCCACGTACCGCCACTCACAGATTGAAGAGCTGCCCAAAGACGAGTATCATCCGGCAGATTCGGATTTGGCTTCACATCTTCATGACGCGGGCGTTCAGCCAAAACTTGAACCGCTTTTTCCGGTGAATACCGTTCGGTTTTCGTGCCAATGAAATTAACCGTTCCTTCCAAGTTTCGGCAGTCCACAGCAATCTCGATTACATCCCCATCCCGCACTTTTCCGATTGGTCCATCGGCTAAAGCTTCCGGTCCGACATGTCCAATGCAGGCACCTGTGGAAACACCGGAGAAGCGGGCATCGGTGATGAGTGAAACATACTTTCCGAACGGCAAATATTTGAGCGCTGATGTTAATTGATATGTTTCTTCCATCCCGGTTCCAAGCGGGCCGCCTCCCATGACGACCATAATATCGCCGGCTTCAATGCCGCCCGTTTTAATGGCCTGGATAGCTGACTTTTCAGATGTAAACACTTTCGCATGGCCTGTATGTCGATACACACCGTCTTCATCAATAACCGATGGATCAATAGAAGTGGATTTAATAACCGACCCTTCCGGCGCGAGGTTGCCTGTTGGGAAAGTAACGGTTGAAGTAAGTCCTCTTTCTTTCGCTTTTTCAGGACTCATAATGACTTCATCCGGCGAAATGCCGTCCGCTTCAAGTAAACGCTTTCTTAACGCAGCGCGTCGTTCTGACTTTTCCCACCAATCTAAATTTTCACCGAGCGTATTTCCTGTAACCGTTAATACATCTTCGTGCAGAAGGCCCAGTTTACGTAAGTGAAGCATCACTTCCGGAACACCTCCGGCAAGGAACAAACGCACCGTTGAATGACTGTCAGGTCCATTTGGCAATACATTCACTAGACGAGGCGTTCGGTTATTGATTCTCACCCAGTCTTCCACTGTCGGAATTTTGCAGTTGGCCGCAAACGCAATCGCCGGGATATGAAGAAGCAAATTCGTCGAACCGCCAAATGCCGCATGCAGCGTCATCGCATTTTCAATCGCTTTGTCCGTTAAAATATCTTTTGTTGTTACGTTATTTTTTTCCATTTCCAATGCAGCACGCGCCGACTGCTTCGCCATTTCTGCCCATATTCTCTGGCCGGAAGGGGCTAACGCCGCGTGTGTAACCGCCATGCCCAGTGCTTCAGCGACAACTTGAGCGGTACCTGCTGTCCCTAAAAACTGGCAGCCTCCGCCAGACGTTGCGCATGACCGACAGCCGAGTTCAGATGCTTCCTGGAGAGTAATTTCTTTGTTTGCATACCGCGCTCCGATGGTTTGGATTTTCCCAGCATCTTCCCCATTCGTAGGCGGAAGCGTCACACCTCCTGGCACGATCACGGTTGGCAAATCATGTGTACCTGCAAGCGCTATTATCATTGCCGGCAAGCCTTTATCACAGGTTGCGACTCCCACAACAGCCTGGCGTGTTGGCAATGAACGGATCAGGCGACGGAATACCATAGCCGCATCATTCCGGTAAGGAAATGAATCAAACATGCCTAACGTTCCCTGCGAGCGCCCGTCACACGGATCACTAACAAACGCAGCAAACGGGATGCCTTTCTGGCTTTTAATTTCTTCTGCAGCCGCTTTCATTAACAAATCAATTTCCCAGTGCCCTGTATGGTAGCCAAGTGCCAACGGATTTCCGTTATCATCTCGAAGCCCGCCGTTTGTCCCCAGAATCAGCACTTCCGCTCCTAAAAGATCTTGCGGTTTCCAACCCATGCCCACATTTTGCGTCCAGCCGAAAAGATCTCCGCTCGGTGAGTTTTCAAGCATTTGCGGGGTTAATGGCAGCGTCCCAATCGGTCCTCCTGCATTTGTTTTCACGTTATAAATAGATGTATTTTCTTGTTGAAAAATAGATTTCATTGACATTGAGCTCCCCCTCATTTCCTTAAAGTAAAGTGTTCAATATTATAAACCATAATTTTACTATATAGTTTATCATTTTTTCAGTAAATTCGAATAATTAATTTTTATTTTTTCTTGATGATGAGGTGAGACCGCTCATCTCTGATAATCAAGCAGTTTCTTTAATTTTAGAAAATGAAAACGAATACAAAAAACCTTGATCTCTTTGATAGAGATCCGTATAATAAACAATTGAAGTTAGTTTGTCGTTCGAACAAACTATATAAAAAGAATTCCGTTTTTGCAAGACTTCCAGCCATAATTTGTTTTATCCATCTTTTCAGAAAGCAGGCGATACAAAATGGAAACTACTGTTAAACCCAATACCCCTTTAGTCACCCACATTTATACAGCTGATCCTTCTGCCCATGTATTTGAAGGAAAGATTTATATTTATCCTTCTCATGACTTGGATCATGACGACCCTTCCAATGACAATGGGGATCAATACAAAATGGAAGATTATCATGTCCTGTCAATGGATGATTTTGATTCTCCTTGTATAGACCATGGCGAAGTGCTGCATGTAAAAGATGTGCCATGGGCAAAAAAACAAATGTGGGCACCAGATGCTGCTTATAAAAACAATATGTACTATTTATTTTTCCCTGCCAGAGACCATGACGACATTTTCCGGATTGGCGTTGCCACAAGTCCTCATCCAGCCGGTCCATTTACGCCGCAGGAAAGCTATATTCCCGGCAGCTTCAGCATTGATCCCGCTGTGCTTATAGACGATGACCAAAAAGCCTACATGTATTTCGGCGGCCTATGGGGCGGCCAGCTGGAAAAGTGGCAGTCCGGAACGTTCGATCCGGCTGATGAAGGGCCTGATCCATCAGCTCCCGCTTTAGGACCGATGGTGGCAGAATTAAGTGAAGATATGCTGACATTTAAAGAAGCGCCTCAGGAAATTTATATTCTTGATGAGGATGGAAGCCCTATTTTTGCGAGCGATGAAGAAAGAAGATTTTTTGAAGGAGCATGGGTTCATAAGCATAATGGTTGTTATTATTTGTCTTATTCTACCGGCACCACTCATTATATTGTTTATGCCATGAGCCAAAATCCACAAGGGCCGTATACGTATAAAGGCAAAATACTGGAGCCGGTATTAGGATGGACAACGCATCATTCGATTGTGCATGTCGACGGCAAACCGTATTTATTTTATCATGACTGTTCTTTATCAGATGGAGTGAATCATAAACGTAGTGTAAAATTTACAGAATTAACATATAACGAAGACGGGACGATTCAAACAATTTCCCCTTACCAAACGTAACGTGGTAAGTTTATAAACGGACAGGGGCGTCATCCAGCTGGATTCGCTCCCTGCCCATTTTTAAGCTTCCCATGATTTTTTCCATTCAGCTGGATTTATGTCTAGTTTTTCCTGATTGTGTCCACTGATCCTCGTTTGTGTCCAGTTTCACCACATTGTGTTTAGTTAGTCGCGGCGGGGTGGACGTTTCCCCCAGTATTGATAATAATCGCAGCGGATAAAGCCATTAAACAGCTTTCGTTTTTTCGTCGCCGGCCGGCCGTATACATCTTCAAATTCTTCAAGAGACGTCAATATGTAAATTGACCATGTATCGAGTTTCTTAAACGCGTATCCCAAATCTGCATACAGCTTTTCGACGCCGGGGCGGTCGCTGAGACGTTCACCATATGGCGGGTTGCCGACAATCACGCCATATTCTTTATCCGTTTGGAATGCCGTTGCGTCTCCTGTCCGAAATTGAATCAGGTCGCCGAGCCCTGCTTCAAACGCATTTGCTTTTGCGATTTCTGCCATTTTCGGATCAATGTCAAGCCCTTCGATATCAAGCGGCTGATCGTAGTTTGCTTTGTCTTCCGCTTCTATACGCGCCTCGTCCCATACGCGTTCATCGATCCAGCTCCATTGTTCAGACACAAATTCGCGGTTAAAGCCGGGCGCAATATTTTGACCAATTAATGCGGCTTCAATCGGAATCGTACCAGAGCCGGCGAATGGATCCACAAACGGCTTATCCGGGTGCCAGTTTGTCAGTTTTACCAGTGCTGCTGCCAGTGTTTCTTTCAGGGGCGCTTCCCCCTGCCCTGTCCGGTAGCCGCGTTTGTGAAGGCCGGCCCCGCTCGTATCCATCGTCAGAGTCACTTTATCTTTTAAAATGGCCACTTCAAGCGGAAAGCGGGCGCCTGTTTCCGCCAGCCACGTCTCTACGTGATAAGCGGATTTCAACCGTTCTACAATTGCTTTTTTCACAATTGCCTGGCAGTCTGAGACGCTGAACAGAGTTGATTTAACTGATTTCCCCTGCACTGGAAACGAAGCATCTTTTGGCAAATAATCCTCCCACCGCAAGGCTTTCGTTTTTTCAAAAAGCTCATCAAACGTTTTTGCATAAAATTCCGCTACTACGACTTTGACACGATCTGCGGTCCGCAGCCACATATTGCAGCGGGCGATAGCCGAAGCGTCACCTTCAAAATATATTTTTCCATTTTCTGTACGCGGCTCATAACCGAGATCTTTTACTTCTTTGGCCACGATCGCTTCAAGTCCCATCGCAGCCGTCGCAATTAATGTATACATGTATAACCTCTTTTCATTTCGGTTCATTTGGCAGTTCTTCGAATAAAAAATTAATCCGTTTTGAAAACAGTACGGAATTAGAAAAATAATTTCTTTGCATTAGTATGTTCGACAATCACGTCACTTACTTATTATTGATCATTTTCATAAAGAGGCCAGCCTTGTCAAATAGAACAAAAGCTCTCCTATAAAGGAGAGCTGTGTCTTTTGAATTTAAACCCTGAATAACGTTCTGTAAGCCATGTTTTGTTCCATCGTACTGCAGGCGGCCAGGGTACGGCCTCGTACTCCGGCGGCAATCATCTATCTGCGAAAAAACAAGTGCTTTTCGCCTCTCCATCCGTTCATTTCCGTCTGGAAAGTGCCCCTACCAAAATTTGGGTTGCTCGCTCACGGGGTTTACCTCGTTCCACCTTTGCCATTTCTGGCAAAGCTACGTCACTGTGGCACTTTCAAAGTATTCACACCATATCTTAAAGACTTAGGTGTTTTCCCTGCCGTCAGCAATAAATGCTGCCCTGGCTTATGGTTTCGCCAGGCGCGATCACTACAGGCATCTCAGCACTGTGCGAGCATGGACTTTCCTCTGCAGCCGTTAAGACAGCAGCGATTACCCAAACGCTATTCGATTTCATTTCTTAATTATAAAAGAAGAAACGCTATTTCGCAATGGAAAATTATTCGTTATGAAGACGATCGCCAAAAACGTGGCGTTCTAAGTTCGATAACCGTTTTAAAATATCAAAATTAGTCGAACCAGGGGCCGGTTGCTGCTGGCGAATCGGCGCTTCCGGAACAGGTTTCCGGGCCGAAATCGTACTGTTTTCTTTTTTCAGGCGCAAGTTTTCCTGCTGCAATTCTTCAATCGCCTGCTGAAATACTTCATAATCTTTTATGACAAGGTCTAAAAATTGATCCACTTCATCGGGACTGTATCCACGCATAGCCGTTTTAAATTCTTTTTCAAGAATATCTTTTCCCGTTAATTTAATTTTTTCCGATAACATTGCCTTGCACCACCTTCATTGAGTCCTGCCTGTTTTCATTAATTGTTTCAAAAACAAGGTCTTTTGTCAATTGGAAAGCAGGCCTCAGCGGGCTTTTTCTTTCCTACAAAAAAGCATAGAAACTATCTTTTAAATTCGTCAATACGAATGCAGTTAAGCCGACAAAAACGAAAAATAAAAATAAAATTGCACGATACAACCTGTCATTCACCCCATATTTTTAGTCTATCTGAAAACCAACCATTTATTATTTTACGTTGTTTTCAAAAAAGTTACAACTATATGACAGCAATTTTCGCGTTATTTCGACAACTTTTTTTCCAAACGATGCAAACGGTGTTCCAATGCACATGTTATCGCTTCTTTTTCTAGTTTCTGCTCAAGCGCCCATTCGGTTTCTCGTAATGCTTTAGGGATATCTTTCCACTTATGTTCATACACTTTCGCCAATTCAATTGCCGCTTCAATAGACCGGTCCCCATTTGACTCGCGTACACGGGTAAATAATGACACAGCTGCTTCAAAAGACTGCTCCCGCTTAAGCTGCATAGCGAGCCGAAATGCTGCGTCAAGCGCCACTTCTTCCTGCCTGCTTGCAGTCGACTTTTCGAACGATTCTTTTGCGGCCGCGCTGTTGCCCGACGCCTCAAACCACTTCCCTACTTCAAGTGCCGTTTGATCATCAACTAGAGCTCTTTCATCGAGCACAAGCCGGCTAATGTGCGTATAAAGCGTAATCAAGCTTAAAATATCCCGCTCGTTGTGCTTCATTACCTGCAACACACCTTCCGGGTCGCCTCGCTCTAGGAAATCAAAATAAATGATCGGCGCCAGGTGTCCCGGCACATCATTTACTCGCTCAAGCCCAAGGTGCCCTTTTTCCACATTGACGAGCTTGACCGATTCCATTGTATGTTTAAAAAGCCGACGGGATGCATGATATAAATCGAAATGGCCAAAAGCCGGCAGTGCCGGCACCTTGTCACGCACAAATGTATGGCGTGATTTTACTTGTGGCCAATCAAACGATTTTCCGTTATACGTCACAAGCGTTGTATAATCCGTTTCCTGTAAAAACTTCGCATAAAGCGCCGTTTCATTACCCGGTGAAGGCAAAAAGTATTGTTTCACTGTTACTTGATTTTCATGAATTCGTGCCGTCCCAAGTAAAAAAATAACACTCCCGGTGCCGCTTAAACCAGTTGTTTCAATATCAAAAAAGAACAAATCTGATGGTTGAAATCCTTTCGCTGACAATGGGTGATAACTGTCAAACGCTGACCATTGATCAATTGTTTTTTTTGCATCCTTGAATGTATAAAAACCATGTGCCGCATCAAGAGCATAATGCGTTTCGCGTGTGATGCAATATTCGCCGTCAAGTTCAAACAGTTCTGCCCCAGCCGATTCCCATACGTCCCAAAAACGGATGCCTTCCGGCGGTTCCTGTTTTGATGCAGACGGCTCCTCACGCACAATGTGCTTTTTCAGCCGCTGCAGCTTCTTTGCCATGCTCATCTTTGCCACCCCTTAAAACTGGTCGAGCAGTTCCATGCTTTTTCGCTTTACATCCATCCCGTCAAAGCCCATACCGACACATGATGGACAGCCATTCTGACACGGACATTTTCGAATAAGGTCTTTCGCGGCTTCTTTTACGTCATCAAACCGTTTATACACATCTTCTGCAAGACCGATGCCCCCCGGATAATGATCATAGAGAAAAATCGTCGGAAGTCCCGTATGCGCCGCTTTAATTTGTGACACAACATGAATGTCGCTTTTGTCACACATCGTATGAATCGGAACAATATGATGCAAAACGTTGGCAATGCCCATCAGCAAATGCTCCAGTGACTTTTCCGGCTCTTCGATATTCAGCTCGAGCCAAACCGCGCTTGTATGAATTTCTTCTTCCGGCAGCGTAATCGGCCCGGAACCAATATTCTCAAACGTCGTCATTTTAATCTTTTTAAATATCGTCGGCAAAATGTTAACGGTCACATCTCCATAATGAACGGCAGACAACGGCCGCTCTTTCGTCCGATCAATTTCTAGGACTTTTAGCTGAACCGCCAAATTCGCATCGGTGTAGTATTCCACATCTACTCGACGGACGTACGCTTTTTTGTGCTCCCAATCAAGCTTCTCTACTTGAAATTGAACGCCTTCATGCAAATAAATCGCTTCATCATGCAAAAGTGTCATCGCACTCAGCCGGTCCATTTCACCGATAATTTTCACGTTGGCTGTCTCTGATTGATCGACAATGACAACATTTTCCTGCGTGGCAGAACGAAGGCTGATATTCGTTGCCGGAAACGATTCATGCGACCAGTGGTATTTGCCTCCATTGTAATGAAGAACACGCTCTTCCCGCAAGTAATCGAGCACATCAGTCACATCCATCGGTCCAAACGATTCATCTTCCTGAAACGGCAGCTCATACGCTGCGCATTTTAAATGATCAACCAAAATAATTAAATTTTCAGCATTAATGCGGGCCGTTTCTGGGTTTCGTTCAAAAAAGTAATCCGGGTTTTGAACGACGTACTGATCAATAGGTGTAGAACTCGCTACCATAATGATAACGGCTTCTCCATGACGCCGGCCGGCACGACCCGCTTGCTGCCACGTGCTCGCAACACTGCCCGGATACCCCGTCATCACGCACACTTGCAGCTGGCCGATATCAACCCCAAGCTCGAGTGCATTGGTGCTGACCACCCCTAAAATGTCGCCGTCACGGAGTCCTTTCTCAATCGCGCGCCGTTCTTTCGGCAAATAGCCGCCTCTATAGCCACGGATCGTTTTTGGTCCGATGTCCCGCTTTACAAGCTCTTGAATATGGCTCAAAATAATTTCTACTCGGACTCGGCTTCTCGCGAAAATAATGGTTTGAATTTGGTTTTTTAAAAACTCTCGCGCCAGCCTGTTCACTTCGACAGTTGCGCTCCTGCGAATGTTAAGCGGTTCGTTCACAACCGGCGGATTGTAAAAAACAAAATGCTTCCGTCCGCGAGGTGCCCCATTATTGTCGATCAAACGCATCGGGCTGCCAGTTAATTGTTCCGCCAGTTCTTTTGGGTTGGCGATTGTCGCCGATGTACAAATAAACTGCGGACTGCTTCCATAAAATGAGCAAATTCGCTTTAAACGACGAATTACATTCGCCACATGGCTCCCAAATACACCGCGATACGTATGCAATTCATCGATCACAATGTATTTTAGGTTTTCAAACAAGCTGACCCATTTCGTATGGTTTGGCAAAATAGCGGAATGAAGCATATCCGGATTGGTCATGACAATATGTCCGGCCTGCCGAACTTTTTGCCGGATCGCCGGCGACGTGTCCCCGTCATATGTAAAGCTTTTAATATCAGCACCCATTTCTGCAATGATCTCATTTAATTCACTTTTTTGATCTTGCGCAAGTGCTTTCGTCGGAAATAAATAAAGCGCGCGGCTCGCACTGTCTTCCGCAATTTTTTGCAGCACCGGCAAATTGTAGCAAAGCGTTTTACCGGAAGCCGTCGGCGTGACAGCAACGATATTTTCACCTTGCTGCACCGCTTCAAAAGCAGAGTATTGATGCGTATATAAATCGCGGACACGACGCGCTTCCAGTGCAGCCCGAAGCCGTTCATCAATGAATATCGGCATTGGACGCGTTTTCGCTTCTATCGGCTCCAGCTCATGCCAGTGAATGACGTTTTCATCATTGCGCAGCTCCGTAATAATATCTGAAAGAGTTTTTTTCCACATGATGATTTACACCTCTCTTATCCTTAGATCCACACAACGCGGCGTTTTTAGCCTTTGATCCTATAATATCGAACAAACGATCTTTTTAAAAGCAAAAAAAAGAACGCAGTGCCGCGTCCTTTATTCTTTTATGCAATTGTCCAGCGATTCAAGCACGTATAAGGCCGAATCCGCTGATTGAATAAATTTCGCTTTTCCCGTATCAAAAAAGTGGGCATATGCTCCAACCCTTCGCGCGTTGTCCGCCGCCTGCACAATTTGAGCGGCATGCACGTATTTTTGCGGATGCTCCTGTAAAAATAAAAGAGCTTCTTGCTCCCACAGATCTGCTGCGGCATCCACTTCGTCTGCAAATGGCTTTACCGTTCCAAAAAAATCAGCTTCTTCTTTTGATTCGCGTTGTGCTTCATAAATAGCTTTTGCCCGTACAATTAATTTACTTAGTTTCACTGTTTTTTCATATAAAGACACTTCGTAACCCTCATTTCAAATAGAACCGGCAGCTTGCTTAAGCGGCAGTACAGTATCTCCACATAAAAAGCGTGCTCCTTCTTCGACGAGAAGCAGACGATTGTGGACGCGTTCTGCACGAATTCGAAAGCCAGCGATTTTGCGGCTTCGCTCATCCGCCACTCTCATTTTCAACCGTTGCTCAAGCTCCAATGTATCTTTTTCCAATTCGTTCAACCGCTCCATCCACTCTTCTTTCGTCATCACCTTCACCCCTTTGCCGTATTGACTAAAAGGATTCGCCGAGCAAAGCGAATGTCCTGCCGTCCTGACAAAACTAGTGTACAGACGTCAAAGAAAGTAGGTATGCGACAAATTATGCAAACACCATTCCTTTTTTCTTTATTAAAAACTGGAGAGCGCTCCGGAATGTTAAAAAAGTATTTAAATCAGTCCGGATCCGCATGCCGCTTCGCATTAAATCTTGTGTGAAATCCGGCGTGAATCCCACTAAAAATGTCTCTGCTCCCATCAAATTTAAGGAGTTTATCAAATGATCGATTGATTGGCCGAGTACAGCGGTTTCCCCAATTTCTTTTTTAGAAATGGCAGTAAAATCAATAATCACCGTTTCGACCTCGTTCTCATAACAGGCGTTCATAAGCGATGAGATAATAGTCTCAAAGCGGTCTTGCGATAACTTCCCCGTAATCGGGACTAAAATGGTTTCCGGGATGATCGACGGAATGATTGGTGCTGAAACATCTTTTACAATTTGTTTATATTCTGCAAGTTCTTCTTTTAATAACCGGTTTTCTTCTTGAAGAGCAGCGATTTTTTCTGTTTCTTTGCTCATAACGGCTCACCTGCCTTACTAGCATCATAACGTCCTATATTAATATAATAGCGGAAAGATAGTTTTTTTTCAATCTACAGTCTTCAGAAAAAGGCATAAAGCAATATGTCTTTTCAAACAGGCGATTTGTTCGCTCATGTGGTATGATATTGATTGGATTCAAGAGGAGGGAATGAGATGGCGATCCGCTATCCAAATGGTAAACAATATACGCGGCCGGCTCATACGTCTGAATCGACACAGCCGAAAAAAGATCCTGTGTTTTCAAACCGCGGCATGACGCTCGAAGACGACATTAATGAAACGAATGCGTATTATTTAAGCCGAAACATGGCGGTCATTCATAAAAAACCCGTGCCTATTCAAATCGTCCAGGTGGATTACCCGGCGAGAAGTGCAGCTGTTATTAAAGAAGCGTATTTCAGACAGGCCTCTACAACGGATTACAACGGGGTATATAAAGGAAAGTATATTGATTTTGAAGCGAAAGAAACGAACAACACGACGTCGTTTCCTCTGAAAAATTTTCACGCCCACCAAATTGCACACATGAAACAAGTCGACGAGCATGGCGGCATTGCGTTTGTGATTATCCGATTTTCAAAAACGGACGAGCTGTTTTTTTTGCCGTTTTATACATTGAATGGCTTTTGGGAACGTATGCATGATGGCGGCCGCAAATCAATTACAAAAGCGGAACTCGCTGATTGCAGTGCAGCACTTAAACTGGGTCTCTCTCCGCGCATTCCGTTTTTAGATGCAGTGGAGGATATATACTTTTAATTTTGAAAGCGAGGAAAAAAGACATATGTCTGACGAATACAAATCGAGAACCGAAAAGCGGAACCAGCAAAAGAAAAAGCTGGTCCGCATCCAAAGAAAACCAAAAACACCAAAAACAGCGAAAGCACCAAAAGCAACCGCAAGCAAAAAGCAAGTGATCTTGAAAAGAATCCTTCTCTTGGTGGGTTTACTTGCCTTGTTCCTCTTGATCAGCGGCGCTGGTTTATTTGCGTACTATGTGAAAGACACGCCTGACATTGACGAAGCACTGTTAAAAGACCCGATTTCGTCCAAAATTAATTACGATGGTGGAACGCTCCTGACCAATATCGGTGCAGAACGCCGTGATTACGTAGCATACGACGACATTCCTCTTTTAGTCCGCGATGCGTTTATTGCGACAGAAGACAGCCGCTTCTTTGAACATAAAGGAATTGATCCGGTCCGTCTTGCCGGGGCGGTTGTGAAAAACGTCACGGAAGGCTTCGGCTCACAGGGAGCGAGTACCATTACCCAGCAGGTTGTCAAGATGTCATTTTTATCACCTGATAAAACACTGAAACGGAAAGCCCAGGAAGCATATCTTGCTTATAAACTGGAGCAGGAATACTCAAAAGAAGAAATTTTCGAAATGTACGTAAACAAAATTTTTATGTCCGGTGGAATTAACGGTGTTAAAGCGGCGGCGGATTATTATTTCAGTAAAGAACTAAGCGAGTTGTCTCTTCCGGAAGCCGCTTATCTTGCAGGTATGCCGCAAAGCCCGAATAACTACAATGCATTTGAACATCCGGAAAACGCTGAAAAACGGAAAGATCTAGTTCTCTCCCTAATGAATCAGCATGACAAAATTTCCGCTTCTGAGATGGAAGAAGCGCAGGCTCAGAACATTACAGATTATCTTTTGGACAAGCCTGTCAGCAAATCAGGAATCGATCCAGAATATGATGCCTTCGTTGATCTTGTGATTGAGGAAGTGGGAGCCATGGGCTATAACCCGTATACAGACGGGTTAACGATTGAAACAACACTCGACAAAGAAGCGCAGGAATACATGTATAAGCTGCTCAACAGCGATGAGTCGATGAATTATCCGAGCGAGCTGTTCCAAGCAGGTATTGCATTGACAGATACACAGACTGGTGCAATCCGGGCGATTGGCGGCGGCCGCAACCAGGAAGTGCAGCGCGGCTTAAACTATGCGACAGATATTAAACGCCAGCCAGGTTCCACCATCAAGCCTATTTTGGATTACGGACCAGCGATTGACTATTTAAAATGGTCCACATACGAGCAGGTAGAAGATAGCCCGCTTCAATATTCAGGCGGCGGTTCAGTCGGAAATGCCGGCGGCTCTTATGCAGGCATGATGTCGATGCGCGATGCACTGGCGCGTTCGAAAAATACGCCGGCCGTCCGCACATTCCAGGAAGTCGGATTTGACGATGCTTATGAATTTGCCGGCAAGCTCGGCATCAAATTAGAAAACGAATATGAATCGTATGGAATTGGCGCAATGGACGGTGATGAAGGTATTTCACCGTTGCAAATGGCCGGTGCTTATGCAGCGTTTGGAAATGGCGGTATTTATAACGAGCCGCATACTGTCACAAAAGTAACGCTTGCAGATGGCACGGTCGTTAAAAACGATGTAACGTCAGAACCTGCGATGAACGACTACACCGCTTATATGGTGACAGACATGCTAAAAAGCGTTGTTAATTACGGAACGGGTACAGCCGCAAATATTCCATCTCTTCATATGGCAGGCAAAACCGGAACGACGAACTACACAGATGATGAACTCGCACAATATGATTTCCCATCCAGTGCATCACCGGATGCGTGGTTTGTTGGCTACACAACAAATTATACCGCCGCTATTTGGACCGGATACGAAAGCAGAACGGAATATTTGTCAAAAGAAAGCCAGCAGATTGCCAAAGAACTCTTTAAGCAGCTGATGACTAAAGTATCAGAAGATGTCGACACACCTGACTTTGAAAAACCAGACAGTGTCGTGGAACTTCCGATCATTAAGGGATCAAATCCGGCCGCCGTTGCCGGAAATGGCGTCTCAGACAGCAACAAAACGTACGAATTATTTATTCGTGGCGAACAGCCGAAACGGTCAAAGCCGCCAGTAGAGCCGGAAGAAGAGGAAGAAGAAACAGAAGAAGAAGAAGAAGAACAGCCGGAAGAGGAAACATCAGGTGGTGCGGTAACTGGTTTGTCCGCCACTGCTGATGCAAGCGGCAATATGTCCGTTTCCTGGTCGTATAACGGCGATGGCAGCCCATCCTTTAGTGTATCGAATGGCCTAGAAACGCAGTCGATTGGCGGCTTTTCTACCGTCTTTAGCAGCGGACAGCCTGGTGAAACCTATTCGATTACGGTTACAGCCATCGTAGACGGCCAAAGTGTCGATTCCGCTTCGACTTCTGTAACCATACCTGGCGGTCAAACAGCAGAACCGGAGCCGGAACCAGAGCCTGAGCCGGAACCGGCAGAGCCTGAACCGGAACCGGCAGAACCAGAGCCTGAGCCGGAACCGGCAGAACCAGAGCCTGAGCCTGAGCCTGAGCCGGAACCGACAGAGCCAGAGGAGCCAGATACAGAAGTTCCAGCAGAAGACAATACAAATGGTAACGGAAATAACAATGGAGATGGAGCGGTACAAGGCAATGGGGACAGTGAACCTGAACCCGCGCCTGAGGTTGATACAGCTCCATCCGAATAAAAGACGAAACCCCCGATGATAATATACTCTCATCGGGGGTTTTTTATTGCATAAACAGCCGCTGCTTTTTTTAATTCTGTCATCAATTCTATTAACTGCCGGTAAGCCATATATGTATACGGCCGGCTGTCGATGTACGTAAATCGCTCACGAAAATTAATTGGCTTTACGGCGAAATCCGCTTCTTTTTCTTTCCATAACACTGGCGCTGACGGCTGTCCGTTCACCCAAAACAATGCCATAAAAAACATCGCCAATAGCGCATCGACTTCTCTTTTCACATCTTTGCTGCGGGCACGTTGTTTTTCATCAAGCGCCGTCTCCATTTCGTCCCATGCGGACTGCAGCAACGGCAGCCCGCTTTTTTCCCATTCCCACGGTTTGTCACCGCTCAGCTCGTACAAAAAATATGGATAAAAACAGACTGAGTCCGGCATTTCCACATGTGTTTCATCCGAAAAATAACGAAGCTCTTTTGGAATCAATACATTCATTTACGGACACCACCGAGCTTCATTCTTTTTTTCCCTTCCCGACACAAATCAAGCAGCGGGCATTCGGGGCAGTTCGGCGACTGTGCTTTGCAGTGATACCGACCAAAAAAAATCATCCGGTGATGCGTATCCGACCATTCCTCTTTTGGGATTTTGCGCATTAACGTTTTTTCGACTTCTGTCACATTGTCTTTCCAGCGGCAAAAACCCAGCCGCTTCGAAATCCGTTCAACATGCGTATCTACGGCAATTGCCGGAACGCCAAATGCGACAGACGCGACGACATTCGCTGTTTTACGGCCGACACCTGGCAGCTTCTCAAGTTCATCCTGCGTTTCGGGTACAACACCGCCGAGCTCTTCAATGAGCATCCGCGACATCTTCTGAATATTTTTCGCTTTGTTCCGGTATAAGCCGATCGAGCGGATATCCTGCTCAAGTTCCTCCAGCGGAACCGACAAATAGTCCTCCGGTGTTTTATACTTTTGGAACAGCCCTTTCGTCACTTTATTGACGAGCGCATCCGTGCATTGCGCAGACAGCGCCACTGCAATAACAAGCTCAAAGGGATTGTTATGGTTTAATTCGCAGTGCGCTCCCGGAAACATTTCCGCAAACGTATCCAGACAGCGGCGAATGTCAGTTTTATTCAGCATCTTGTTTTCTCCTTATTGTTCCAGCCAATTGTAAAACGGCACCGCATGTTCCGAGCGTGATACCTGCTCAGCTCCAGCCGGCTTACGAAACTTTTTCCCTTGTTCTCGCGCCTGCTCTACCGTTTTAATGCCTTGCTTTTTCCATTCAAATAAAATGCGGTCCATATAGCGGAAATTCAGCTTCATGGACAATACCGCTTCCCGAAGAGCTGCTTTAATCACAGGCGGTTCATGGCCGTCCTGGTCAATCCAAAGCGCAAGCGTTTCACATTCAATGGAGGAAAGAGGCCGGCCAAACTCTTCTTCAAACAAACTGTATAAGTCTTTTTCTTCTACCATTGCCTGCTGAACAGACAGGCCTCTTGCTTCGGATTCAAATAGGGAGACAAGCTTGTTCCAAAGCGGCTCAAACGAATAAAATTCATAGCCGGTCTGACTCCCCTCTACAATCGCAACTACTTGTTTTTGAATCAGCTTTTTCACACATCCCGCGCAGTCAGAAGCAGACATCGACATCCGTTTCGACAGCTCTTCAAAACTCGGGAAGGTGATCCCTTTTTGTGAATAGGAGTAAATGTGCAGAAGAACCATCATTTCCTGCTCATTTAAAGACAGCCGCTTGTAGTTTTCAAGCAGCACGTTCGGTACGCTTGTGGCTCCTTGCTCCATCCAGCGAATCATCATTTCTTTTTCTTTCATTTCCATTCCACCTCGAACCTTCGCAATGCTTCATATTATACTAGGACCAGGAAAAAAAGAAAAGCCGCCCGAATGGACTGCTTTTCTAATCATTATTACCCTTTTTGGTTTGTTTTTACATAATCCGCAATACGGTCAACTGCTTTTTCAAGCAGTTCAAGCGACGTTGCATATGATAAGCGGATGTTTGGAGGCGTGCCAAAACCACTGCCCGGCACAACTGCAACGTTTGCTTCTTCAAGGAGCGCCGTCACAAAGCCATCCACATTGGCATGACCTGTTAATTCTGCTGCTTTTGTTACGTTCGGGTACAAGTAAAACGCACCTTGTGGTTTTAAACACGTAACTCCTGGGATTTCCGTTAATTTTGCATGAATGATGTTCAAGCGTTCTTCAAATGCTTTTTTCATCTCTTCTACCGGCTGCTGTGTGCCTGTGTAAGCGGCAATGGCGCCGTATTGAGCAGTCGATGTCGGATTAGACGTTGAATGGCTTGCAAGATCTGTCATGGCTTTAATCACCTGTGCGTTTCCAGCGGCATACCCGATCCGCCAACCAGTCATCGAATGGGATTTTGAAACACCGTTAATGATGATCGTTTGTTCTTTTAATTCGGGAGACAATTCGGCAATGGACACGTGTTTGTTGTCCTCGTACACTAATTTTTCGTAAATTTCATCGGAGACGATCCAAATGTTGTGACGGATGGCCACTTCGCCAAGCGCTTTTAGCTCGTCAGCTGAGTACAGCATGCCGGTCGGATTCGACGGTGAGTTAATGATAACCGCTTTTGTATTGTTCGTAATCGCTGCTTCAAGCTGTTCCGGTGTAATTTTAAAGTCATTGGATTCTTTGCCGTCTACATAAACAGGTACACCGTCCGCAAGCTTCACTTGCTCCGGATAACTGACCCAATAGGGTGTCGGGATGATGACTTCGTCGCCATCGTTTAAAATCACTTGAAATAAGTTATAAAGCGCGTGTTTTGCGCCCGTTGTCACAATGATTTCGTTCGGCTTATATGTAATGCCCTGATCCTGCTTGAATTTATCGATGACCGCGTTTTTCAGTTCGGCGAGCCCTCCGGCCGGTGTATATTTCGTTTGGCCATCTTTTAATGATTCATACGCCGCTTCAATAATATGGTCCGGTGTATTAAAATCCGGCTCACCAGCGCCAAGCCCAATGACATCAATGCCTTGTGCTTTCATTTCTTTCGCTTTTGCGGTAATCGCAAGCGTTGTTGATGGGGTTAATGCTTTTACGCGTTCTGCTAATTGTACGTCCATGAATCCATTCTCCATTCTGTTAAATGTTTTCAACCTTTTTCCACCATGTTCCGTCTGAAAACGTTAAATAATAATAATTCAAGCGGCCATTGTCATTTTTAAATGTAAACAGCCAAACAGGGGTTTTGCCTTCCATGCCAAGCGTAAGCGATAAAATATCCGCATTGCCCGCTTCCTCCTTGAAGAGAGCACGTGCTTCTTTCTCCGTCACACCATCACCCAACGGGCGGACGATCGGTTCGGACTTGCCATCCTGTGCCAGCCAAACCGCAACATCCTGTCCGCTTTCGTCCTGCCCGGTTCCCGTATAATACGCCGTTGTGCTGTTATAAAGATACACATCGTCGATTTGCGAAAGAGCAGCTTTTTCCTGAAGCTGTGTCAAAGCAGTCTCTTTTGCTTTTTCATACGGTTTTTGTGCATTATTATACAGTATAGATACAATTATCACAATGAGAAACAACGAAATTCCGATTATTAATAACCATTTTTTAAAGTTTGTTCGCATATTCACCACGTTCTTTACGTTCGATAAATTGTAAAAACTGCTTTTGTCTGATCATCGGCATCAAGCGCAAGACCAAACATTAAATTTTCCCGCTTAAGCGTCCGATTCAGTGTATCAACAAGTTTATACAAGTCACCGTTATTTTCAACTTTCACGGTTGAGAGCACTTCAATTTTTGACTCCATAAAAAATCCCTCCTGGCTCAAATTATAGCAGGAATGGCCGTACCTCATGCAACTATTTTTCCCTGGGCAGCCACTTTTCTATGAGCTCCATCGTACCGGCAATATCCAGTTCTTTCACCGGTACGTCTGGAATCGATTCGAGAAACGCTTTTCCGTACCGGCTTGACAGCACGCGGCGGTCAAAGAGGATCGCCACCCCCCGGTCCGACTCTGTGCGGATTAACCGGCCAAAGCCTTGACGAAAACGAATAATCGCTTGTGGCAGCGAATAAGCGGAAAATGGATTTTCTCCTTCTTTTTTCAGCTGCCCGCTCCTCGCGGCGATAAACGGATCATCTGGCGGCGCAAACGGCAGCCGGACGATAAACAAAACCGATAAATCTTCGCCCGGAATATCGATTCCTTCCCAAAGCGCGCCTGTACCGAGCAAGATCGCTTTGTCATACTGCCGAAAATTTTTCGCCAGCCGGGCGACACTGCCATTCGTAATGCCCTGTGCAATAATGGCGTATTCAGCCAGAAGTTCTGTTTCGCGAATAAAATCATGTGTTTTTTTCAAAATATCAAACGATGTAAATAAGACGAGCATACGACCGCCTGCTGTTTCTGCTGCTGCAATAATATAATCTGCGACCGCCTGCGCGTATGAGCCATTGTCTGTTTCTTTCACTTCTGGTACATCATTCGGAATAACGATTCGGCAATGGTTCGCATAATCAAATGGCGACGGGATAACATATTCACTGTACTGATGCGGCGTCAATCCCATTTCGCCTGCAAAAAAGCGGAAAGACTGTTCAACTGTCAGTGTCGCCGACGTAAACAGCACATGATGCCGTTCAAGCAAGTAATCTTGAATGAGTGAACCAGGCTGAACCGGCTGCGTCCGTATCGTCAATGTATTCGCCAGCGATCGGACGTCCCCTTCCATCCAAATGACTTCTTCCTCATCGGGGCGAAAAATGAGTTCAAACAGCCGCTCATTCCACCCCCGGCACCTCTTTAAAAATAAAAGCATATCGTCTACATACAATTCATCTCGAGCAGACAGCTGCTTGCGGATATCCGTAATAGGCGTTATTTTCTCCGACACGGCTTCTATTAAACGTGACAGCAAATTGTATAATCGTTCAGCGCCATATTCGATTTGCTGCCAGCCGGCAGTGTTTCGGCTTTCTTCTGTAATAGCCTGCTGGCGCTTAGAATGGCTCATTCGAGATGTTTGCCGTTCAAAAAAAGCGGATAATACGCCAAACCATTCTTCCGCTTCTGTTAAAACAGCGGCAGTGGCTGCCATCACTTTCTCCGACGGCCGTTCAGCGAGACGCTTTGATTCGATCCGGTTCAGATGATACAGAAGACGCCGGTCTTCCGCCGAACCCATTTTTCCGAGCAAAAATTTCAGATGTGCGAGCGACAATTCCTGCCCAAGACGCTCTCTCGCTGCTTTTTCAAACCGGTGTGCTTCATCAATAATGATATAGCTCTCTGGCAGAAGAAGCGGTTTTTCCGCTTTCATATCGGCAATTAAAAACGAATGATTTGTGACAATAATGTCGGCACTTGCTGCCACTTCTTTTGCGTATCGGGCAAAATCATGCTTGCGCCACGCTTGTTTTGCTTTGTTCATGTAATCGTCTGCCTGGCACACTTCTTTCCAAAACAATGCCCCGCCTGACGACAGATTCAACTCATCGCCGTCACCAGTTTCTGTTTCGAGCAGCCAGACGAGCATTTGCATTTTCGTCATCGTCCGGTCGTAATTTCGTTCTTTTTCCCGAAGCGACCGGACAAAGCGGGATAAGTCTAAATAGTGGCGCTTTCCTTTTAATACTGCTGCTTTTACATCAAACGGCAGCATCATCTGCAGCTTCGTAAGCTCCCGCTCCAGCAGCTGGTGCTGCAAAAGGACGGTATACGTTGAAACAACGACCGGCCGGCCGCTTCGCCGGCTTTCATAAATAGCCGGCAGCAAATAGGCAAGTGACTTGCCCGTCCCGGTACCTGCTTCAATGACAGTATGCTGCCCTTTTTCAAAAAAGCGCTGCACTGCATTCATCATCTGCATTTGCCCGTGCCGGCGCTCCATTCCAGGCACACCGGAAAGCAGCACCCATTTTTCTTCTTCCTTTTCCGGAAATGAAATCGACCTGTCTGCTGTCCGTTTTTCCGGCTGTTTTTTTGTTCGAAGTGCAAGCCCACGATAAACAGTCCACTGATCCGATAACATTTCCACGCGTTTTTTTTTCTCCGCCGCAATACGGGACAGCAGCATATGAATATCACTTTTCAAACCAGATGACAGCTTTAATAATTGTTCAATCGTCACCAGGGGAAGTGCTTCCAGACGTTCTACCAATTGAATAAACAGTTCTGCTGTTGCGTATGCATCACTGTCCGCCCGGTGCTTTTGCATATGGCTCAGTCCAAATTGATCAGACAAATCGCCCAGCTTATAACTGTCTGAAGCTGGCAAAACAATTTTCGCGAGTTCCACCGTATCGATAAAAAGACCGGTAAACGGCGGATGTCCGGACGCTTCCAGTTCACCATTTAAAAACGTTAAGTCAAAAGACACGTTATGAGCCACAAAAACCGAATCTGCAAGCCATTTCAGAAACTGCCCGGCTTCGTCCTTAAAAAATGGTGCCTGTTGGACCGTTTTTTCATCAATCCCGGTTAATTCTTGTATAAATGGCGGGATCGGCGCATCCGGATTTAAATATGTATTGTATTGGCCTTGAATTCGGCCTTCTTCAATGGTAACAAAAGCTGCCTGCATAATACGGCCGCCGCTTGCATGAGAGTGGCCGGTCGTTTCAAAATCTGCCACTGTAAATCGTACGTCATTGATCACGGCAAACACACCTTTAAGTAAATTCTTTATCAGTTTACCACAAGAATAGCGAAAGGTGCCCGCTTATCGGCGACAAGCATAAGAAAAGCACTGGCGGAGGCGTTTTTTTGCCTCCAGAAGGGCTTGGCGCTGGGTAAGGTAAATGGAACAAAAACTAAGAACGAACGCGGCATCTGCCGCAACGCTTTTGTAACCCAGATCCTATGGGCCTCGAGGGCGCCTAGAGCTGGAAAAATGCGCAAAAAAAGACCGCTGGCTAAACAGCGGCTTTAAATTTACATAATGGTTGCGGCCGGTTCTTGATGCAAGAGATCGGCAATGCGGTTTTGTTCATCCATGATCAGTACTTTCGGCTTATGGTTTTTTACGTTTTCCTCCGCCACTAAAACGTATGAAATAACAATCACCGTGTCGCCCGGCTGAACGAGACGCGCGGCGGCTCCGTTCAAACAGATGACGCCGCTGCCGCGTTCGCCTGGGATAATATATGTCTCGAGACGCGCACCGTTGTTGTTATTAACAATTTGCACTTTTTCATTTGGCATCATGCCGGCTGCATCGAGCAAATCTTCATCAATGGTAATGCTGCCGACGTAATTTAAGTTGGCTTCTGTCACCGTTGCACGGTGAATTTTCCCGTTCATCATTGTGCGAAACATGGTGCACTTCCTTTCATCGGTAAAATCAGATTATCAATTAATCTGGCATTTTTATATTTGACAGCAGCGGCCGCGATAATCGTGCCACTAACTGAATCTAGGGACTCTAATTCCGGATACGACAAAATCTCCATATAATCAATTTCCGCACCGGTTTGCTCTTCCAAAACGCGGCGTGCTTTTTGCTTTAAATGGGCGATATTTGTTTCACCTGCTTTAATGGACTCTGCCACGAGCTGAAGCGCTTTGTAAATCGCGGGCGCTTTTTCCCGCTCTTCCGGCAGCAAATACACGTTGCGTGAACTTTTTGCCAGTCCATCCGGCTCTCTTACAGTGTCAACGTCCACAATTTCGATCGACACGTTTAACGAGTCTACAAGTCCGTGAATAACAGCA
This sequence comes from Domibacillus sp. A3M-37, assembly GCF_024213455.1. NCBI lineage: Bacteria > Bacillati > Bacillota > Bacilli > Caryophanales > Bacillaceae > Domibacillus > Domibacillus sp. A3M-37. The sequence goes on from NZ_JANAVL010000007.1 coordinate 69,594, forward strand.
AGCTGCTGCGCATCTTTTTTGCCGAAATATGCCCGGTCCGCTTCTGTTAAATGAAATAATTTCATAACCACGGTAGCCACACCATCAAAATGACCAACGCGTGCTAAGCCGCATAGGGCGTTTGTTCGTTTATGGACCGTCAGCGTCACCGACGGCTCATCCGGATACATTTCTTCAACAGACGGCAAAAACAAAATATCGACGCCTGCTTCTTCAGCTAGCGCTGTATCCCGCGCTTCATCCCTCGGATAACGTTCAAAATCTTCATTTGGCCCAAATTGAAGTGGATTAACGAAAATAGACATAATCACAACATCGTTTTCCTTGCGTGCCTTGCGGGCGAGTGTTACATGCCCTTCATGCAAAAAACCCATCGTCGGTACAAAACCGATTGATTGGTTATCTAATTGAAAATAGCGGACTTCTTTTTTTAAACTCGCAACCGTCCGGATAATATTCATGAACGCACGCCTCCATACAGCCGGTCCAATTCGTCTTCGTTCATTGTGAATGTGTGCGCTTTTTCCGGAAACGCGCCTGTTTTCACATCTGTGACATAAGAAGAAACCGCTTTGATTCCGTCTTGGTCAAAATTTGCATAGCTTTTTACAAACTTCGCTGTCCGGCCGACGCCATAGCGCATAATGTCATGGTAGACAAGCACTTGACCGTCTGTTTCGGTCCCCGCACCGATTCCAATGACTGGAATCTGAAGTGCTGCGGCAACAGACTGTGCGACTTGGTGCGGGACACATTCCAAAACAAGCATAAACGCCCCTGCCTGCTCCATTGCTTTTGCATCTTCTAGCATTCGCTGCGCCGCTTCGGCTGTTTTCCCTTGTACTTTATAGCCGCCAAGAACGCCAACTGACTGAGGGGTAAGGCCAAGATGGGCGCATACCGGTATGCCGGCAGCTGTTAATTCACGCACACGGTCTACGATTTCTCCTGCTCCTTCAAGTTTTACCGCGTCCGCTCCCCCGCCCTGTATGAGCATGCGAGCCGTATTAAGTGTTTGTTCTTTATTCACGTGATACGTCATAAACGGCATATCCGTGACGACAAATGTATCACGTGCACCTCGTTTTACCGCTTTTGTATGGTGTACCATATCTTCCGTTGTGACATAAACGGTTGATTCATATCCAAGCACTGTCATGCCAAGGGAGTCACCGACTAAAATGAGGTCCGCAGCGCCTGCTTCTGCCTGCTTCGCTGACGGGTAATCGTAAGCCGTAATCATGGCGATTTTATCTTGTTTTGCTTTCATCTTGCTGAAATCTGCTGTTCGCTTCATTTTGCTTCCTCCTTTTGATTAGAGGAGACGAAACAACGAAAAAGGGTCCTGCTGCCCGAAAAAGAGCAGAAGGACCCGTTATAAACGGATGAATGTTTCGACCCTCTGTCCCTGTCCGTCCGGATCAAGGCAGTGTTTGTCTTATAGAAACGCGCTATACGAGTTGAACGCGGTGCAGCTCAAGAATGATACCGCCCTGTTCAAGATTATTATAACAGGCACTCATTCATTTGACTACTGTTCGATTTCGATATCCGCTGAATAAATGTCATGAATGACACCGTTCTCATCCTGAAGCTTTAGCACGCCTTCTTCGGTAATACCGAGCGCTTTGCCCCGAATCGTGCCGCTAATCGTGCGGGCAATGAGCTGTCGTCCGATTGAAACAGCAAAGGATTCCCATTTTTCTTTTATGGTACCAAAACCGTTTTCTATATATTCCGCATAATATACTTCCATGTTTTTTAAAATGGCTTGAACGAGCTTTGCACGCGGTACTGGCTCTCCTTTTTCAATCGCCAGCGACGTCGCAATGCCAGCCAGCTCCTCAGGAAACGTTTGCTGGTTGACATTCATGCCAATGCCAATAATAATGGAGCGGATTCGATCCGAATCCGCCTGAAGCTCTGTTAAAATGCCGGTAATTTTTTTTCCGTTCAGAAGCAGATCATTCGGCCATTTAATTTCCGGATTCAGTCCAGCCGTATCACGGATCGCTTCTGCCACGGCAACTGCTGCGATAAGCGTAAATTGTGGTGCTTTAAACGGCGGTAAATCTGGTTTTAAAATAAGGCTCATCCAAATGCCGGTATATTTCGGGGAGTGCCACGGCCGTGTCATGCGGCCGCGTCCTGCTGTTTGCTCTTCCGCGATCACAAGTGTCCCTTCAACTGCTTCTTCCGCAATTTTATGTGCTTCTTTTTGCGTTGATTCAACGGTTTCTCTGAACACCACGTGTTTACCGAGACGCTCTGTTTCAAGTCCGATCAATAATTCATTTTCACTGACTTTATCGGGCTTTGATTTGATCCGGTAGCCTTTGTTGCGTACCGCTTCCAATTCAAAGCCTTCCTGCCGCAGCGATTCAATATGCTTCCATACCGCTGTCCTTGAACAGCCAATGCTGTCTGCCAGCGCCTGACCGGATACAAAATCGCCATCTGCTTTTGAAAACACTTCAAGCAGCTTATGTTTTACAGAAGATTGCATGCGCGCAGCCACCTTTCAATTTCCATTCGGTCATTTCGAATATCACCGGCGATAACCGCTCGTTCTGTTCGTTCAAGCACATCTTTAATCCACGCACCGCGTGGCTTGTCCGCCCACTCCATTAGCTCTTTTCCGGTAATCGCAAGATCGCGGCGGCTTATGATCGGAAGCAATTCAAAGCGGCTGGTCACTTCTTTTATATCCACTTCTTCACCAGACAAAACGGCTGCAGCCATTGTACTGTCAACCGCTGATTGGAGCCCCGACTGGAAGAACAGCCAATCGCTGGCGCCTTCTGACTGCAGCTGCTTTAATGTATGGATACTTCGGACAATTCGCTTGATTCTTTTTTGCGGCAGTCGCCAATCCGTTAAAAATGACTTTGCATCGTTATTTGCACATAAATACGCCGCTGTTACCCATACTTGTTCCGCTGTTAATCGTTCAAGCGACAATGCTGCTAAACGGATAAGCGCCTGCTTCCGTTCAGCTAAACCTGGCAGGAATTGATATAAAGTTGTTTCAATGAGGACAGACAAGGCACGGTGTTTGTCACGTCCCGCCAACAGTTTATCCATTTCATTCAGCTTTCGCTCAACGGCAATATGGCCAAGCAGCGGCGCATTTTCAGTCATTGCTTGTTTTGTTTCAGCATCAAGGTCAAAAGACAGCTGGCTCACAAACCGTGCTGCCCGCATCATTCGAAGCGCATCCTCTGAAAAACGCTCGACTGCACGGCCAACCGTCCGAATAATGCCCTTTTGAATATCGTCTTTCCCGTGAAATGGGTCAATCCATTCCCCGTCTTTATTCATAGCCATGGCATTCATCGTAAAATCACGCCGCTTTAAATCCTCATAAAGAGACCGGACAAATTCAACATGGTCCGGCCGCCTGAAATCACTGTATAGAGATTCGGTTCGAAACGTCGTCACTTCGAATCCGGTCCCGTTATGCAAAACAAGAACGGTGCCGTGATCGATGCCGACATCAACGGTATGCGTGAAGACGTTTTTCACTTCAGGCGGTGTGGCCGATGTAGCAATGTCCACATCATGAATGGGGCGACTTAAAAAAAGATCGCGGACCGCCCCGCCGACAAAGTACGCTTCATAACCAGCTTCTTCAAGACGTTCAATAACCGGAAGTGCCTGCTGAAAAAAAGGATGCTCAATCATGAACAGTCTCCTTTATCAGACCGTAATAGACGCTTTCGTATTGACGCACGATATCTGATGAATGAAATCGTTCTTGAACTGTTTCGATCGCCCGCTGTTTTATGCGTGTATACAACGAATCATTCGTCAGCAACTGAATAGCCGCTTCACTAATGGCGTTTATATCGCCAATCGGGCGCACAAAACCATTTTCTCCATCTTCAATGACTTCGGGAATTCCGCCAGCGTTTGTTCCGATACACGGCACTCCGCACGCCATTGCTTCAAGCGCTACAAGCCCAAAGCTTTCTTTCTCTGATAATAATAGTTTTACGTCACTAATCGCGTACAATTCTTCTACATTGTCCTGCTTGCCGAGATATAACACCCGTCCTTCCAGTCCAAGTGATTCCGCCAGCCGGCAGACGACCGTCATTTCGGGACCGTCCCCGACAAGAAGCAGCTTCGCTGGCATTTGTTCCGCGATATTGGCGAACACTTTTACTACATCTGTCACACGTTTCACCGCCCGGAAATTGGATACATGAATCACGACTTTTTCATCGTCTCTAATCCCGAATTCTTTTTTTAAATGATAAGCTGAAACCGGACGATACACCCGCTCATCGATAAAGTTGTATACTGTCTCAATATCTTTTTCCGGCGCGATCATATCCTTCGTCTGCCTAACGAGAGAATCAGACACAGCTGTTACTGCATCCGACTGTTCAATGCCAAATTTAATCGCGGGCGTGAGCGCAGAATCCGATCCGAGCACCGTAATGTCTGTTCCGTGCAGCGTCGTGACAATTTTCACATTTGACTTTGCCATTTGTTTGGCCAAAATCGCGCACACCGCATGCGGTATCGCATAATGGACGTGCAAAATATCAAGCTTTTCCCGCTGTATGATATCGGCCATCTTACTCGCCAGCGCAATATCATAAGGAGGATACTGAAAAACCGAATATTGATTGACTTCTACTTGGTGAAAAAAGATATTATGATACATCCGGTTTAACCTGAATGGAACAGCCGATGTAATAAAGTGAATCGTATGCCCTTTTTCCGCCAGCAGCTTGCCAAGTTCTGTTGCGACAACGCCTGATCCGCCTACTGTCGGATAGCATGTAATACCAATGTTTAATCCCATCTATCTCCCCTGCCGATCATTCACTCTGTTCCTCAATAATCCCATCAATTAAAACGCGCGCTGTGCCAAGATTTGTCGCAAGCGGCACAGAATATACGTCACAAAGACGAACAAGCGCCGTTACATCCGGCTCATGTGGCTGTGCAGTAAGCGGATCACGGAAGAAAAAGACAAAGTCCATTTCACCACGGGCAATCCTCGCGCCAATTTCCTGATCGCCTCCAAGCGGTCCTGATTGAAAGCGGTGAACATCCAGTCCTGTTTTTTCCATTACACGGGTTCCTGTAGTTCCCGTCGCAAAAAGCGTATGATAGCCAAAAATATCTTTATGAAGATCCACAAATTCAATCAAGTCATCTTTTTTCTTATCATGCGCAATAAGTGCAATGTTCATCGAAATCCCCCATTAATCTAAAATATTTTCAAGGCCATACACGAGCGTTTTCGTTTTCATAACGGTTTCCACACACACTTTCACACCGGACATAAAGGAAGCCCGATTATACGAATCGTGGCGGATCGTCAGCGTTTCACCATCTGCGCCGAACAACACTTGTTGATGGGCAATTAATCCAGGCAGTCTGACACTATGAATATGCATGCCACTCATTTCGGCTCCGCGCGCACCCGGAATCGTTTCTTTTTCATCAGGATGCCCTTGTTTTTTCGGTTCGCGAATGTCGTTTATCATTTGCGCCGTTTTCACAGCCGTTCCGGACGGGGCATCGAGTTTTTTATCATGATGAAGCTCGATAATTTCCACATCGCTGAAATATTTAGCCGCTATTTGTGAAAATTTCATCATTAAGACAGCACCGATTGCGAAGTTTGGTGCGATAATGCAGCCAAGCTCTTTTGATTCCGACAGCTCTTTTAATTCTAACAGCTGATTATCGGTGAAGCCAGTCGTCCCCACAACAGGACGGATGCCGTGTTCAAGCGCTGTTTTTGTATGTAAGTAACCAAATTCCGGCGTCGTCAAATCAATGAGCACGTCTGCCTGATGCTCGGAAAAACAATCTTTTACATCCGTATAAATCGGCGCCTGTGAACCGGTGAACCCGATATCTTCCAGTGTTTCTCCGCCATATTTCCGATCAAGTGCCGCCACCAGCTCGAATTCCGGAGTATCCATCACCATTTTAATGGCCTCTATTCCCATGCGGCCGCGCGGGCCCGCAATAATGACACGAATGCTGCTCATTTATTTTTCCTCCTCAATTTTCGTCCAGCGGTCTTTGTCTCTCGTCTGGAATTTATTCATCACCCGGTCGTGCGCTGTCTGCAAATCAATATCTAGTGAATTCGCTAGACAAATCGCCACGAACAGCACATCGCCGAGTTCTTCTTCGATTGTTTTTTCTTCTTCTGAAGATTTTTTCGGCTTTTCTCCGTAATAATGATTCACTTCACGGGCAAGCTCTCCTATTTCTTCCGTAAGGCGTGCCATCATGGCAAGCGGGCTAAAATAGCCTTCTTTAAACTGGCTGATGTAGTCATCTACTTCTTTTTGCATGTCACGCATTGATTTATCCATTTTTTTCACCACTTTCTTTCTCCTATATGGTACATATTATATAAGGACAGTGCAATTTTTTCTTTTCATTCGTCACTATAAAAAAGGAGAACTTTATGAAGCCAGGCATAAAAGTAAAAAACATCATCTTTATTTTAATCGGCTCAGCCATTTTTTCGTTCGGACTTGTTCATTTTAACATGCAAAACAATTTGGCTGAAGGCGGTTTCACGGGTATTACGCTCCTATTGTACAGTTTATTTGACATTGACCCGTCCTACTCCAACCTAGTTTTGAACATTCCGCTTTTCTTCATCGGATGGAAGCTGCTCGGTCGTGTGTCGTTTTACTACACATTGATTGGCACATTCAGCGTTTCGTTCTTTTTATGGATTTTCCAGCGCTGGCAGTTCCATATTCCGCTGCACGATGACTTATTTCTCGCGGCTTTGTTTGCGGGGGTATTTATCGGTGTCGGCCTCGGCATTACATTTCGTTATGGTGGTACGACAGGCGGAGTGGACATTATTGCACGGCTGATGCACAAATACCGGCAGGTGAGTATGGGAAAAACGATGTTTTTATTTGATGCAACAGTCATTATTGCATCTTTTCTTACATATATCGATTATCGGGAAGCGATGTACACACTTGTTGCCGTCTTTACTGCCGCCCGCGTGATTGATTTTATGCAGGAAGGCGCATATGCGGCACGTGGGGCGATGATTATTTCTTCGGCTCACGGGGAAATCGCCGAAGAAATTAATAAACGGATGGACCGCGGTGTGACGATTTTAAAGGGGTACGGTTCTTTTACAAAACAAGAACGTGACGTCTTATACTGCGTTGTTGGTAAAAATGAAATCGTCCGCCTGAAGAATATTATTCACGCCGTTGACCCCCATGCATTTGTATCGGTCACCGTCGTTCATGACGTATTCGGCGAAGGATTTACGCTTGATGAAAACAAACAGCCGATTGAAAAGTAAAAAAACACCGAAGAAGTCCTCCGGTGTTTTTTCAAAAGGTAAGAAAGTATATATTTTTGAACAGTGTCCAGCTCCAGGTGCCATCGGCTCGATGTCATAAGACGAGCCCTTCTCGAGGCAAAAAGCGCCTCCGCCAGTGCTCGTCTTATGCTTGTCGCCGATAGGCAGGCACCTTGCGCCTTTCTTAATTAATCTTCGCTCTGTGTCATACCTGTGTACATTAACACAAGACGGACAAGTTCCAGCACTGCAACAGCTGCGGCTGCCACATATGTCATAGCCGCTGCATTTAACACTTTGCGTGCTTCCCGTTCTTCATCATTACGGATAATCCCGGATGCAACAATTTGATCCATCGCACGGTTCGAGGCATTAAACTCAACTGGTAAGGTAATTACTTGGAACAAAACCCCCGCGGCCATTAAAACGATCCCAAGCAAAAGCATATTCGTTGCTTGGGCGAAAATACCGATCATAATGAAAATCCACGACATGTTTGAGCTAATATTGGCTACCGGCACAAGAGCATGGCGAAAGCGGAGAAACGCATAGCCGACTTTGTCTTGAATCGCGTGCCCGACCTCATGTGCCGCAACAGCGGCACCGGCAATGGAATGGTCATGAAAGTTATTTGGAGACAAGTTGACGGTTTTGGTCATCGGGTTATAATGGTCACTCAAAAAACCGTGTGACTCCACTACCTTTACGTGCTGCAAGCCGTTGTCATCTAAAATGCGGCGTGCCGCTTCTGCACCCGTAATCCCAGTTGAAACCGGTACTTTCGAGTATTTTTTATACGTGCTTTTCACCTTAAATTGCGCCCAAAGCGGCAACAGGATCAGCAGGGCAAAATAAACAATCCAGATCATGTAAATCCATCTACCTCCATTACTATTGTCGTATTTTGTCTTAATTTTATTTTATCGATTAATACCCCTATGCGTCAAAGATTACGCTCACGATCCCTTTTCTTTTGCATCCCTTTATATTTTTTTCTTCCTGTATATAAAAGCGATATTATAATTACGCTGCCTGTTAAAGCTGTTACATGAATAAGCTGTTCGTTTTTTTCCGGGTCCAGTCCTTCTGCTCCGCTAACCGGCACAAATATGAGAAGGAAACTCCATATAAACGCGATGATTTTTTCCACTCTCTATCCCCCCATCCGCTCCTTTAGTATATGCGGATGGACAGGGAGATGATGCCGCTTGTTACCAGATTAATCGTTTTGAACGGACACATACCCACCATGTGATCAAGATGGACAAGATACTAAGCCAGAAAGTAAAATAGCCGATTTCCTGAATATATAAATGAAGCTGTGAATAAACCGGGTATTGCATGTATACGTAATCAATTATTTCGTTATGAACGGTCCAAACCGATGCAATGATCAAGTGAATCGGTTTTACCCGGAAAAATGGCGCGTAAAGCAATCCCTGTACAGCCATGCCAAAGTGTGAGGCGACAAGCATCCAGCCGAGCCAAGAAAGATCTCCGGTTACCACAAGCGTCAATATGTTCATGACAACTGCCCATATGCCGTACTTAAACAACGTCATAACAGCCAATGCCTGCATCAATCCCCAATGACGGCCTACGAACAGGCCAAGCAGCGCAATCGTAAAAAACAAGCTCGCTGTCGGACTATCCGGAACGAACGGGAGAAAAATAGCATCTGTTTGCTTAAGCTGTGGCATATACCATATGTAACCGTAAATAGTTCCAAGTAAATTAATAAGAAAAAGCGCCCACATAAACGAGCGGTTCGATAAAAGAAAAGACAGCATCCCGTACCCTCCATCGAAAAAAAAGGACCGCCGAGCAAGTCGGACAGTCCTTTTTGATTATTCTGCTTCGAGTGTTGAAATGAATTCAGACAGCTTAACGAGGTCTTCGTCATTTCCTTTGTACATACCTGGCGGCATTGATCCTTTACCGTTTTTCGCGATTTCCGCGATTTCTTCCGGTGTCAGGCCTGTGCCGACAAGAGATGGTGCAGCTGCCCCGCCCGATAATGTATCACCGTGACAGTTAATACAGCCATTTTCCTGATAAATTTTGAATCCATCAGAATTCGTGTCAATGGCCGCTTCTTCGACAATTGCCCCTTGTGCTTCTTTTGCTTTCCAATCTACCGCGTCAACAGATTCCCATGTAAGGAAAATGATTGCCGCAAGAGAGAGCATCATAAAGCCGGTTGCAAATGGACGCTCAAGCGGACGGCGTTTTGGTCCGCGATCGATAAACGGCGCAAGCATAAGACCGCCAAATGCAAGACCAGGAATAATAAAACCGCCGATTACATTGTAAGGTCCTGATGCATATGTGTATTTAAGTAGTTGGTACAAAAATAAGAAATACCAGTCAGGCAAAGGCAGGTAGCCTGTATCTGTCGGATCCGCGACACGCTCAAGTGGTGATGGATGAGCAATGGTCAAGCAAAGATAACCAACAAGAAATACGGAACCAACCATCCATTCCTTCAAAAGGAAGTTTGGCCAGAAGGCTTCTGTTTTGCCTGGATATTCCGAATAATCTTTTGGAATATTTGGTTTTCGTTCAGCCGGAATACGTGAATCTCCGACGAACTTCATCCCTTTTCCACGATGCATTGCGTTCCCCTCCTTTTAATCAAACTAAAACGGGTATGGCCGTTTTTTTACAACGGACCGGAAATACCTTGCTTACGAATCATGATAAAGTGGGCGCCCATTAAGCCTAATAGCGCAGCCGGCAGGAAGAAAACATGAATCGCGAAGAAACGTGTCAATGTTTGTGCCCCGACGATATCCGGATGTCCAGCAAGCAATACTTTCAATTCGTGGCCGATCAGCGGTGTTGAAGCCGCAATCTCGATCCCTACTTTTGTCGCAAATAGTGCTTTCATGTCCCATGGAAGCAGATAGCCTGTAAAACCAAGACCGAGCATAACGAAGAAAATCAATACGCCGACAACCCAGTTTAATTCACGAGGCTTTTTGTATGCTCCTTGGAAAAACACACGAAGCGTATGTAAAAACATCATAACGATAACTAAACTCGCGCCCCAATGGTGCATGCCGCGTACAATAACGCCAAACGCTACTTCATTTTGCAAATAATAAACAGATTCCCATGCGTTTTTAATATCCGGCACATAGTACATTGTCAGGAACATTCCTGACAAGATTTGAATGACTGTGACGAAAAACGTCAAACCGCCAAAACAATAAACGAATGCCGAAAAATGATGGGCCGGGTTGACGTGCTCAGGCACTTCATGGTCCGCAATATCGCGCCACATTGGCGTAATATCGAGACGTTCATCCACCCAGTCATAAATTTTATTGAGCATGTATTACGCCCCCTTTACACGATATTGTTTGCCTTTGGCTTGCCGAGCTGCAGCAGGCCGTCTTTTTCAGTTGTTGGATACACATCAAGCGGTTTAAGCGGCGGTGTACCCGGAATGTTTTTTCCGTTTTTTTCATACAAGCCATTATGGCAAGGGCAGAAAAACTTGTCAGTATGACCGCTTCCTTCCCAGCTGACTGTACAGCCGAGATGCTTACAAACCGGTGACAATGCGACGATTTCGTCTTTGTCGTTTTTGTAAACCCAAGCTGTATTGGTTACTTCAGACGTATACCAGGCATCTGTTTGCTCGTAAGAAAAGTCGACTCGTACCGGTACATCTGTTAAATCAGCCACTTTTTGCTGTGTCGGATGGAAATCGCCGGCCGCTTCCCCTTTCAGCACCGGGTCAACAGCGAAACGAACCATCGGCATCAGCATTCCCGCAGCCATGAAACCGCCTACACCTGTGAGCGTGTAGTTTAAAAATTGACGTCTTGATACAGGTTGTTTACTCATTTTTTTCCCCCCTCTATACAATAAGCTTCGTCCGCTAGGGACCGTATATGAGCATAAACATAAACTAGGACATTACTATGATAATCGATACAGGATAACAGGTCAATAACATCCGGAATGAAAACGATTTTTTGAATGTGACGATTTTCCGAATTATCCCTCATTCTCCTGCCATTTCCCTACAATAATGTTGACAATTTGCTTCGCCTGGTTTTCGATCAGCGAATACTTAACTCCATCTTCCATATCTCCAAGCGGCACAGAGGGAATCCAGATCACCGCCGCCTCTAAATCTTTATCCATATCTCGCCACACACGATCTGCTGTAAAAAAGAAAACATGGGTAAACCCGGAAGACCGGAGCTTCTCCGCCCACTGTTTAGCCCCTTCCATTTTCAATTCTGCGTCCGGCAAATAGGCATGCGGCGGTGTCACAAGCACTCTTCCTTTAAATTGACGTTCGAGAAATGCAACCAGCAGCCCAATAAACTCATGCTGTTCCGCTGACCGAATCATGTCCGCACCAAAATCAGCCGGGACAAGCGGTACAATGGCGGTGTCAATGTAGCCTTTTTGCTGCTGAAATAAAGCAGCATCTTTTCCGTTCCAATTCATCTTATCACCCCACTTTATCATACATTCGTTCTATTCTTCTTGCAAACACAAGGGCGAAAAAAAGCGCCTGATCATTGATCAGACGCACTTATATATTCCAATAATTCGTTTAATCGTTCTGTCAGGCGGAGAAACGTTTCTTTGTCCCCCTGATCCAATGCAGCATCAATTTGCTCATTCAGCCGGTCACGCTGAAATTCGTATACACTCCATTTCAAAAACTGCTCTGCCAGTTCTTTTTCTTTTTCCGTCAGCCGTGTCCGTTTTGGCATAAATGGATTTTCCACCCGTACGGCCGCATACTGGTGAGACAGCTGGGCGCCTTTAAATTTCAGCTCGATGAAAATGTCTTCATCTTTATTTAAACGTATGTCATGAAAAGATTTTTCCGCATCTGTAGTCATAATGTTATCTTTAAAAAATCGAAACGGTGCACTGTCTACACAATGGGACGACATGATCATGCCACGCGGGCAATACTGAGCATCATCAACAAAATGCACATGTTCCATAAGCTGATCATGACTCATTAAATAATTTAAAATCCAGACAGATTCTCTGCGCTTCAGCTGATAATGATTTAAAAACCAGCGGATAAAGTCCTTTTTCTCATGAACGGAAACCGGGGCGGCCATCATCATCACTCCTCTGTCTATTTTTAAAAGATAAGAAAGTATATTTTTTCGGACGCCGTCCAGCTTCAGGCACCATCGAGGCCCACATGATGCGGGTCACAAAAGCGTTGCAGCAGAAAGCTGCATTCTTAGCTTTTGTTCCATAAGCCAAGCCCTTCTGGAGGCAAAAAGCGCCTCCACCAGTGCTCGTCTTATGCTTGTCGCCGATAATTGGGCGCCTTGCGCTTTTATTAGTATACATCCATTTTCAAACGTTCAACAAGTTCTGCCCACTCATCATTCAGCGGCTCTTCTCTCATCAGTTTTTCAAACAGAGACAGCGCCTGCCCGCGATTGCCTTCTTCTAACAAAAAGTAGCCATATTCCGCCAGAAATTCAGTATTTTCATTTAAAACCGGATAAATGTATTCATATAGCTCAGCCGCTTCTTTAAATTCCTCCAGCCGTTTCGCAGCCCGAGCGGCATCCCATAGCATGAGAGGCTCAGCACTGCCCGATTCACGGAATATAGAAGCAACTTCAAGAACACCTGCATACTCTTCTTTTTTCATGAGCAGCGCATTCAGCGCAAGCGCCGCCTCTGTATATTCCGGATCAAGTGCAAGTGACTGACGCAGATGCGATTCCCCTTCTTCTTCAAGGCCCGTTTTCAGCGCAAGCTTTCCAGCCAGTAAATACAGTTCTTTTTGATACGTATCCCGTGCGATGCCGGACCTGGCCGCTTCCAGTGCGGCATCGAGTTCTTCTTCCATTTCATATGCGCGTGCCAGATGTAAATAAATCGAATGATAATCCGGATCGAGTTCCGCTGCTTCCGTCAATTTAATAGCCGCTGTTTTGTACTGACCGGCCTGAAACGCGGTAAACCCATACATAAACAATGTGTCGATATTCCTTTTATCATCAAGCGCCCGTTCAAAATGCGAAAGACTTTCTTCAAATGCCCCTCCTGCACTATATGCTTCTGCAAGCCGCTTCTGAATGGAAATGCCCGCAATATCCTGCATACCCGCTTCTTCAAGTTCTTTATATTGACGGACCGCTTCTAAAAACTTGCCTTCTTCTAAATACAGTTCACCGAGTGCGAACTTAATGATTGGCTCGCCCGGTTCTGCCTGCTGTGCCTGCAAAAGCTTTTGCTCACTTACTTCATACAGCCCTTGCATTTGGTACAAATCCGCCAACACGAGTAGTGATCTTGCATAAAACGGATCAGTATCGTCAATTTCATCCAAAATGAGCATTGCCTCTTCTTCACGGTCGAGTTCGACTAATGTCTCAGCTAAAAGGAGCGACAACTCGCCTTCTCCTGGAAAAGAGTGCAGCAGCTGTTCAAACAGCTGCCGTGCTTCATCTAAAAAGCCAAGCTGGAGCAATTGCTCGCCCAGCATAAATTGTTCTTCTGCATCACTAGAGGCGAGCACCTTTTCGTATAGGGCAGATGCCGACGCCATATCTCCCTTTTCCAAGTGTGCGATCATATTTTCCGCATTGTTCATCTTTACCGCCTCTTCCTTCTCCGTCTTCTTTACTTGATTTCTTATTTTAATCAAAGATGGTCAATCCGGCAACTTTTTCGCTTGTACTTCATGTATTCTACTTCGCCTTCTATTTTCCTTCTTAAAAAAATAGAAAAAACGCCCTCAGAAAGAGGACGCTCAATTAACCAGCTGATTTAAATGATCAAAAAATTCCGGGTACGAAACCGCGATTGCTTCATGGTCGTGAAGCGCCACATCACCTTCCGTGATGAGGGACGCAATCGCCATGACCATACCGATCCGATGATCACCGTGTGACGAAACCACTCCACCATGGAGCTTTGATTTGCCGCGGATAATCATTCCGTCATTGGTCGCTTCGATGTCGGCACCAAGCTTTTTCAATTCATCTACAACCGTGTCGATCCGGTTCGTTTCTTTTACTTTTAATTCTTCCGCATCACGAATGATCGTGTCTCCTTCCGCCTGCGTGGCAAGCAGTGCGATAACAGGAATTTCATCAATAAGCCGCGGAATAATCGCTCCGCTGATTTCAGTTCCTTTTAAATGGGACGTTTTCACCGTAATCGTTCCAATTTCTTCGCCAGCTGTCGTCGTTTTTTCAACAGTCATATCGGCTCCCATTTGCTTAAACACATCAATGATGCCGGTCCGTGTTTTATTTAAGCCTGTATTTTCGAGAACGACTTCACTATTTGGTGTGATGGCTGCCGCCACCATAAAAAAGGCTGCCGATGAAATATCACCTGGCACATAAACGTCGGTTCCTTTAAACGTCTGGCCGCCCTGGATAATAATCCGGTCACCCTCGCGGCGAATCTTTCCGCCAAACTGCTCAATCATTTTTTCGGTATGATCACGTGTTGCTTCCGGTTCAATGATGACCGATTCTCCGTCCGCCTGCAGTGCTGCAAACATAACCGCTGATTTGACCTGTGCGCTGGCAACCGGCAATTTGTACTCTGTTGTATTCAATTTTTTACCACGAATCGACAGCGGCGTGAAGCGGCCATTGTCGCGTCCGGCGATGTCGGCTCCCATCGATGCCAGTGGAACCGTTACCCGGTCCATTGGACGCTTGCCGATTGATTCATCCCCGATCATAACCGAATGAAACGGACGGCCAGCCAAAATGCCAAGCATTAGGCGTGTCGTCGTACCAGAATTACCGGTGTCTAAAATAGCAGATGGCTCTTTTAATCCACCCCAGCCTTTTCCATTAACGACAATTTCTTCTTCTGTTTCATCGATTCGCACCCCTAGTTTGCGAAAACAGTCAATGGTGCTTAAACAATCTTCTCCTTTTAAAAAGTGCCGGATCGTTGTTTTGCCTTCTGCCAGCGCTCCAAACATAATGGAACGATGTGAAATGGACTTATCACCCGGTACTTCTATGCTTCCGCCAAGAGACGGCTTGTTAAACGTCAGTTTCATGTTTTCATACCCTCTCTTATGCTAAAAATAAGTCATACGTCGTTTTTTGCTCGATGCACTGCTTGGCGCGAAGACGATCTTTTTCGCTTTGAAAGCTAATGACAAGTACACCGAATACGTCGTCACGTGTTTCAACAATTCGAATATTTGTAATACTGATCCGTTCATCCGCCAAATAACCGGTCAATTCGGAAATAACACCTGGATAATCCGGAACATCTACATACATTTCATAAAAAGCGGGAATCGCGCCTTTTGATGCGGCTGGAAGCCCGTCACGGAATATTTTTGCATCGTTGAAATAATGGTAAAGCTTGTCTTCATCTTCTGTTTCCAAAATGGACAGTACACCATTCATTTCATCACGCCAGTCGGCGAGCAGGGTCAGCAGCATTTCTTTATTATGAAGCGAAATGTCTTTCCACATTTCCGGATTGGATGAAGCGATGCGGGTAATATCCCGAAAACCACCGGCTGCCAGCCGCTCGATCAACGGGTTTTCTTCATTAAATTTCCGGGCTTGGTGAACGAGGGACGCGGCAATAATATGAGGGAAATGACTGATCACACCCGTCATTTCATCATGCTCTTCTGCCGTTACTTCCAATATCTTTGCCCGTGTTCCGTCCAGCCATTTTTTCAAGATGGCGACATGCTTTTCTTCTGCCGCTCCCCCGGGCGTCAGCAAATAAAAGGCATTTTCAAACAGGAGCTCTTTTGAAGCAGCCACTCCGCTTTTATGAGAACCCGCCATCGGATGGCCGCCAATAAATGCGACTCCTTTATTGCTTAAAAGAGAAGCACGGTTCATGATACGGCTTTTCGTGCTCCCCGTATCCGTAATCAAAACGCCTTCTTTTAAATGGAGACCGGCAAGTGTTTCAATCATTTGCTCTGTTTTTAATACCGGCACTGCTAAAATGATTAAATCCGCTTTTTTTGCGCCATCTTCAAACGAAACGGCTTTTTCATCAATAATGTTCAATGCTTCAGCAAGGCCCAGTTCGGATTCACGTAGATCGAATCCGACTATATGTGCCTGTGAATGGGCTTTTTTTATCGCTTTTGCAAGAGATCCGCCGATTAAGCCGAGACCGGCAATAAAGACATTTCCTCTCATAGGCGAATCACCTTCTATCTTTTTACAGTTTCAGCCAAAAAGCTTTTCATGGCGTTCATGACGCCCTCGTTTTGTTCTTTTGAGCCAACCGTGACGCGGACAGTACCTGGAATGCCAAGCGCGGCGCCCGAACGGACGATATATCCTTTTGACATTAAGTATTCAAACAATTCGTTGCTGTCACAGTTAAAATCGATCAATATAAAATTCGCTTCAGATGCATAGTAACCGAGGCCATTTTCACGGCAAAATGCGTAAAACTGTTCCAGCCCTTCTTTGTTTGCTGTACGGCATCCATCAATAAATGACTGATCAGAAAGAGCTGACACCGCTGCTTTTTGTGCCAGTGAATTGACGTTAAAGGGTTCACGAACGGGATCAAGCTGCGCGATCAGGGATTCATTTGCAAACCCGTAGCCGACACGAAAAGCAGCTAATCCGTACACTTTTGAAAATGTACGAAGAACGATCACATTTTTGTATTCTTTTATGATCTCAAGCGCATTGTAGTAGTCATCTGCTGTCACATATTCATAATACGCTTCATCGAGAACAACAAATACATCTTCCGGCACGCGGTCAAGGAAGCCGCGCAGCTGCACATCTGTAATATAAACGCCAGTTGGGTTGTTCGGACTGCACAGCCAGACAATCGCCGTATTTTCATCGATCGCTTCAGCCATTTTGTCCAAATCGTGTGCACCATTTATCAGCTCTACTTCGCGCACTTCCGCCCCTTCCACAACCGCATTGTGGCGGTATTGCGGAAATGAAGGTGTTGGCATCACTGTGTTTTTCCCCGGTTCAAGCATTGCCCGTGAAATCATCATGATGATTTCATCCGACCCATTGCCAAAGATGAGCTGTTTTTCGTCCAGCTGTAAAAAAGAAGCCAACTCTGTCCGAAGACTTGTTGTGTAGCCATCCGGATAAATGGCAAAAGAATCTGCATACGAACGGATGCATTCTTTTACTTTTTCAGATGCACCGAACGGATTTTCATTGGAAGCAAGCTTAACCACTTCGTTTAAGCCATACGCTTTTTTTACTTCATCGGTTGTCCGCCCTGGCTGATAGGCTTTTAATGTTAATATTTGTTCTTTCCACTTCATCCTTTTCATGCTCCTCTCAATTTGCCGATTGCTGCAAGTCCGGGCGCAAGACGACTGCCCCTTCTAAATAAACGTGCTGAATCTCTTTTTGTGCGGTTTCTGTATTGACGTGCATCATAATACGGATGCATCGCTCTAAGCCGCCTTTAATTGCCAGCTCCTGCATACACATAACTGGAACGTATTCCCAGCCTGCCTGCTCGCGGAGCGCTTTCGCGGGAAACATCGCGTCCAAGTCATTGGTTGCGGATAAAAATGCTGAGCAGACGGTTTCCGGCTCAATGTTATTTTGCTTAATCATTTCTGCGATTAATCGTTCTGTTGCTTCCACCATTAAAACACCGTCATTTGCTGGTACGGTAATTGCACCGCGGATTCCTCTTACCACTGGCTGACCTCCCTTCTGAAATGTTCATCGATCTTTTGCAATTCTTCTTTTGTCATATCAGTGATATACGGCTCGCCCACTTTATTTAATAGAACAAAACGAACCGTTCCGCCATATGCTTTTTTATCCCGAGTCATAACCGCATACATGTCGTCGAATGAAAAAGCTGTCCCAGCTTCAACATGGTAGTCTGCTTTTTTCAGCCATTCCGTAAATGAACGGATGTCGAATGAAAGGTTGTTTTTGAATTCTGATGCATACAACGCAAAAATCATCCCGCATGCAACAGCTTCACCGTGTGCAGTTTTACCGTAGCCCGATAGTGCTTCCACCGCATGGCCATACGTGTGGCCAAAATTTAAAAACGCCCGGACGCCGGTTTCTTTTTCATCTTCTTTGACAATTGCACTTTTAATTTCAATGCCTCTTTGCAGACAATGCTCTAAAAAAGATCCTTTTATATCGCCCACATTCTTAATCGTCTGCTGAATGTCTTCAAGCAGCTTTGAATCCGCAATAAGGGCATGCTTGATCACTTCCGCAAAGCCGCTTCTCGTTTCTTTTTCAGTGAGTGACTTCAAAAAGGCCGTATCATAAATGACCGCTTCTGGCTGGTGAAAAGCGCCAATCATATTTTTGCCCAGAGGATGATTAATCGCCGTTTTGCCGCCGACCGCACTGTCATGTGCCAAAATGGTCGTCGGTACTTGAATAAACGGAATGCCTCGCATATAGCTGGCCGCACAAAAACCAGCCAAATCCCCGCACGCCCCGCCGCCAAACGCCACAACAAGCGAATGACGGTCCAGCGCCGCTTCCAGCATAGCGGTTAAACATTGTTCAAACACAGGAAAAGACTTGGCGGATTCACCCGCCGGTACAAAGTGCCAGTCCGTTTGCAGCGAATCCGGTAATTCATTCCGAAGCGTGCTGCCGTGGATCGCATACACCGCTTCATCGGCGATCACAAACAAACGGGTTGGTTTTTTTTTCATTTGAAGGATGAAGCGGCCAATTTCCTGCACCGCTCCTTTGCCAATGATAACAGGGTACGTTTTATGTGCTGTTTCAACCGTGACGCGGTTCATTGATCAAAACTCCTTTGCGTACGATGTATGTTCCTCTACCTGGCGGATTAAGTGATCCATCCGGTCGCCATTGAACTGTTCAAGAAGGGCATTTGCCAGTTCCCAGGCAACGGCTGCTTCCGCTACGACGGCTGCTGCTGGAACCGCACAGGCGTCTGATCGTTCAATACTTGCTGAAAACGTTTCTTTCGTATCAATATCAACGCTTTCAAGTGGTTTATATAGTGTCGGAATCGGCTTCATGACACCACGGACGACAATTGGCATGCCGTTTGTCATTCCGCCTTCAAAGCCGCCCAGGCGATTTGTTTTCCGGTAAAAGCCACGTTGTTCGTTCCAGGCAATTTCGTCGTGCACTTCACTGCCGAATTTGCGTGCCGCTTCAAAACCAATGCCGATTTCAACCCCTTTAAATGCGTTGATGCTGACAATAGCCGCAGCTACTTTCGCATCCAGCTTGCGATCATAATGAACGTAGCTGCCGACCCCGATCGGCATGCCTTCCGCGATTACTTCTACAACCCCGCCGATTGAATCACCGTTTTTCTTCGCATTGTCAATTGCTTCAATCATTTTCGCGCTTGCTTCTTCATCTAAACAGCGGACGGATGACGCTTCACTGCGCTCCTGTAACTCTTTAATTGTCTCAAATTGAATATTTTCCGCGCGGATCCCGCCGATTTCAATAACGTGTGACGCAATTTCTACCCCAAGCAGCTTTAACAGTTTTTTCGCCGCAGCACCAGCTGCTACACGAACCGTCGTTTCACGGGCGGAAGAGCGCTCCAGCACATTGCGCATATCACGGTGTCCATATTTGATGCCGCCGTTTAAATCCGCATGACCAGGACGCGGACGCGTGATTTTTCGTTTTATTTCCTCCGCTGCTTCTTCACTGTCAAGCGGTTCGATGCCCATAATTTTCGTCCAGTGTTTCCAGTCATCATTTTCAACAACAAGTGTCACAGGTGAGCCAAGGGTGTGGCCATGACGCACACCGGACTTGATCGCTACTAAATCTTTTTCAATTTGCATGCGGCGGCCGCGGCCATGCCCTTTTTGGCGACGCAATAGATCGGTATTTACATCTTCTGCTAAAAGCTCCATTCCGGCCGGAAGCCCTTCAATAATTGCCGTCAATTGCGGCCCATGTGATTCTCCTGCTGTTAAATATCTCATTTTCCTGCTCCCTTCAGTACGTTAAAGCGGTTATGTACTACTATATCATATTTTAAGTTGATTGGAACAGCCGAAACGGCTGTTTTTGAGAATTTTATCACAATTCCGTGTTTCGTGGTGACAATTTCTATAGATCAAAGGCTAAAGCACCGCCTTTATGACCCACATCCTGCGGGCCCAAGCCGAACGCACCGGCTTTACACTTTTTTATAAAAAAACGTATCTTCCACTTCAAATCCGTACCGTTCCGGGTTAAAAATTTGTTCCGTGCTTCCGACAAATAAAACGCCACCGGAGCGAAGTGCTGCATTGAATTTTTGATAGAGCTCATCTTTCGCTTCTTCCGTAAAATAAATCATTACGTTCCGGCAGACAATTAAATCATAGCCACTTTCAAATCGGTCGGATAACAAGTTTTGTCTTTTAAAGGAGACAGTCCGCTTCACTTCTTCTGACGTCTTAAAAAAGGCGCCTTCTTTTTGAAAATGCTTTTTTTTTATCTCTTCCGGCACTTCAGCGAGCGACCGTTCCGGATAAAGTCCTAATTTTGCTTTTTGAATGACATTTAAGTCAAGATCCGTTGCTTGTATGGACACAGATGAAAGCGGCATGTGCGCGGACAAAACCATTGCAAGCGTATATGGCTCTTCTCCTGTTGAACAAGCCGCACTCCACACTTTCAGCCGTTTATTTTCTTTTAGCAGCCGTGGCAGAATTTTTTTCTCCAGCACGTCCCACCGTTTGCTATTACGATAAAACTCTGACACATTAATCGTCATCCGATCTAAAAATTCATTCATCATTTCCTTATTTGAACTTAATGCATCAAAAAACGTTGAAAATGATGCGTAGCCTTTTTTTTCATACAAAGAAGTTAATCTTCTTTTCATTTGCGCTTCTTTGTACAATGCAAGGTCGATGCCCGTTTTTCGTTTTATAGCTCCGACAAATTGTTCATAATCCCCCACTGCACTCACCCTTCCTGCCAACACGTTTATCTTTTTCTTTTATTATAGCTGATCTGTGAAAAAGGAATAGTTATATTTTCACAAAAAAAAGAGTTTTCAGCCTCACCGGCTGAAAACTCTTTTAATTATTAGTATAACCATTCAGATCCTGATTTAGTATAGTCTGTCAGCTCGTCTTCTTTAAAGAAAATGCCAATTTCACGTTCTGCGCTTTCTGGAGAATCGGAACCGTGAATGACATTTTTGCCCACATTCACTGCATAATCACCGCGAATCGTTGCCGGAGCCGCATCTTTCGGATTAGTAGAACCCATCATTTGGCGAGCTGTCGCAATGACATTTTCCCCTTCCCACACCATTGCAAATACTGGTCCAGACGTAATGAAATCAACAAGATCGCCAAAAAAAGGACGTTCTTTATGCTCACCATAATGAAGTTCTGCTGTTTCGCGTGATACGTGCATAAGCTTGGCACCGACGAGACGGAATCCTTTTTTCTCAAATCGGGACGTAATTTCCCCAATCAAGCCGCGTTGTACGCCATCGGGTTTTACCATTAAGTATGTTTTTTCCATCGTTCACCACTCCTGTATTATGTATACCGCTTACATGCGGACATGATGAATCGTAACACTTCCATTGTAAACTTACAACGCTTTCATAAAAAAATTAATATTTTCTTTTGCCGATAAAGTACGCAATGTCCCGGAGTGAATTGCGATGTCGTCCCGACGGCAATTCATTTAATATAGCCAGTGCACGGTCTAAATACCGCCTGCTTAATACGTGTGATTGTTCGATGGCATCACTGCTTTTCAAGCGGTCAATAATGTCATTGATTTCTTCACGGCTTGAGTGCGCATGCACCGATGAAATATGTTGGCGTATCTCCTCATCTTCCATAGCGTATAAAACAGGCAATGTAATATTTCCTTGGAGAAGATCGCCGCCTGCCGGCTTGCCAAGCTCTTTTTCACTCGCCGTAAAATCAAGAATGTCATCTGTAATTTGAAAAGACATTCCAACGTTGTAGCCAAAATCGTACAATTTCCGGTGAATAGAAGCAGGTGCTCCTGACGCAATGGCACCAAGCTGGCAACTGGCCGCAATTAAAATGGCCGTTTTCCGTTTAATCCGGCGCAAATAATCGCGCAAATGCTGATCGTACCTGTATTTATCTTGTATTTGAACAATCTCTCCGATGCACAGCTCAGTCATCGTATTCGACAAGATCCGGTGGGCTTCCACGTCATCAATTTGCGTCATGCAGTCAAGTGCGGCTGCAAAAATATAATCACCGGTATACATGGCGATCCGGTTGTCCCACTCCGCTTTGACAGTATGCTGCCCTCGGCGGATGACCGCATCATCAATGACATCATCATGGACGAGTGAGGCCATATGGATCAGTTCAAGTGACGCGGCCGCATACTTCACACGATGAATATCATAATCGCCAAACTTTGCGCCGAGCAAAAGCATTACCGGGCGAATGCGTTTTCCGCCAGCTTGAAGAAGATGCACAGAAGCCTCTTCCAAAATCGTTGACGATGACCCGACCGCACGTTCGAGTTCTTGTTCAATCAAATCAATATCTGCTTTTAACCGCGTATAAATCAGTTTTATATTCATTTCTTTTCACCCGGCTCTTGGTCTAGTATTATTTGTTTCCGTAATGGGTTGCGGCCACTCCGCCTGTATGAGCTTTAAAACGCACATTTTCAAAACCAGCCTGTTGAAACATGCGGGCAAGCTCCTTCATGTCTGGAAAATGGCGCGCTGATTCCTGCAGCCACGAATACTCCTCATAGCTTTTGGCAAAAAGACGCCCAATCGCCGGCATAATGTAGCGGAAGTACAGCGTATACCCTTCTTTAAACACAGGCATTTGCGGCTGGCTTGTCTCTAAACAAACAGCCATTCCTTCTGATTTCAGTACACGGCGCATTTCTTTCAGCACCTGCATATAATCCGGTACATTGCGAAGTCCGAAGCCAATTGTTACATAATCAAATGTATTGTCTTCAAACGGAAGCTCCATTGCATTGCCATGAATCAATTCTATTTGCTCAAGCCCGGCAGCTTTTATTTTTTGTTGACCGATAGCAAGCATATTTTGGCTGAAATCAAGCCCTTTTACTACTCCTTCAGGTCCAGCCGCTTCCGCGAGCGCCATCGTCCAAT
Source organism: Domibacillus sp. A3M-37 (assembly GCF_024213455.1). Lineage (NCBI taxonomy): Bacteria > Bacillati > Bacillota > Bacilli > Caryophanales > Bacillaceae > Domibacillus > Domibacillus sp. A3M-37. The sequence continues at coordinate 92,995 of NZ_JANAVL010000007.1, forward strand.
CCGCTGTTCCACAGCAGACGTCAAGTGCTTTGGCTCCTTTTGGCACTTTCATCATTTTCATCGTTTCATTCCGCCAGCGCTTATGCTGCTGAAAGCTGATGACCGAATTCATTTTATCGTAGTTGCCATAAATTTTTTCAAAGACACTGTGTACTTTTTCTTCTTTTGATTGCTCCATCTGGTCACCCTTCTTCCACAAGTCGCAGCGGCGTGCTGAAAAGGCGGTCCCGTTCCACCTGAATCACAGCCGCGCTGTATGAATCTATATTTTTGATGCACTCGTTTATGTTTAAGCGTATCTGCTCAAGCTGCTGCTCAATTGCTCCAATCACGTGCTGTTCATTTCCAAGCACATGTTCAAGTGCATGAAAAACAATAAAAGGCTGTTCTTTTTCTCGAAAAAGCCGGTCTGCTGCTAAAAGCTGCCGAGCGGCATGGCCCACTGCCTCATCTGCTTCGTTCTTAGCGTATACCGAACCGATAATATCTCCTTCAATTGTTTGAACTGCTCGAAAAATCGCTTCTTCTGATTCGAGCTTATGCCGGTGAAGAGACGTTTTCGCTTCATTTACTTTTTTCACAGCACCCGCAAGAATGCCTACCCAATGGATACAGCCCGCTTCTGCAAGTGTTCGATAGTACATGCCGCTAAAATAATCTCCTGCTAGGACGATGAGCTGGTTTTTTTGCGTCATTTCTTCCGTCACAGACGGAATCATATCATGCGTATCAAGAGCCAGCTGAATAAGAACGGCTGCTGTAATTTGTTTTTGTACATTTGCGTTTTTTCTATCCTCATCCGTAAAGGCCAGCATTAAAGCAGCTACCCGAAGTGGGTTAATGGACGGCACACCAATGATTTTGTTTAAAAATGGCTGTCTGCACGCCCGGTCGATCTCTTCAAGTAGTGCTTTCTGCTCTTTCTGCCACTCCCTCATTGTGAAAACCCCTCACTCACGAATCATTTCAATAATTTTGTTCCGTTCCGTCTTTATTGCGTACATTTAGTATATCATACTCGTGTTCTCATGACGAACGAATGAGCGAAAGCAGTTCAGTCCGCAGCTGAGCATCGTTTTGGTACAATCCGCGTGCTGCAGTTGTCACGGTTTTCGCGCCTGGCTTTTTTACGCCGCGCATCGCCATGCACATGTGCTCCGCTTGGACAATCACCATAACGCCATGCGGCTGCAGCATATCCATAATGGAATCCGCTACTTCACTCGTGATACGTTCTTGCAGCTGTGGGCGGCGGGCGACCGATTCTACTGCCCGCGCAAGTTTGCTTAGTCCCGTCACTTTTCCGCCTTTTGGCAAGTACGCCACATGGGCATGACCAAAAAACGGAACAAGATGATGTTCACACATTGAATAAAAAGGAATATCCTTTACAAGCACGAGTTCTTCGTATTGCTCTTCAAATACCGTTTCGAAATAATGCCTCGGGTCGATGTGAAGACCAGAAAACGCTTCTTCATACATTTTCGCTACCCGTTTTGGTGTATCTTGAAGGCCTTCCCGGTCTGGATTTTCGCCGACTGCTTCCAAAATAAGGCGCACTGCCTGCTGAATTTTGGCATGATCTACTTCAGCCATCTTTATCACTCCTGTATACATATATTGCATGTTTATTGTTTGTACTGCACTTCATCTTAGCATATCGATTCCTACCCCGGCAAAAAGAAGTGTTCAAAAAAAGGGACTGCCCCAATTGGGGCAGTCCCACTTCTAGCCGGATTAGGCTATGTACTTATTTAACCGCATCTTTAAGCGCTTTACCAGGTTTAAATGCCGGTACTTTGCTTGCAGCGATTTCGATTTCTTCGCCTGTTTGCGGATTGCGTCCTTTACGTGCTGAACGTTCGCGTACTTCGAAATTGCCGAAACCGATCAATTGTACTTTGTCGCCCTTTGCCAATGTATCTTGGATGGCATCGAAAAGAGCGTCAACTGCTTTTGTTGCGTCTTTCTTAGAAAGTTCTGCTGTTTCCGCAACTTCATTGATCAAATCAGTTTTGTTCATGCCATTCACCTCCTCCCGCATGAGACCCGATAAACATTGTTATATCAATGTTTTACCGTAATTCTGTTAAAAGAGTATCACATGTGTTCGGTCATATCAAGCAGAATCCATCTCAATTGGGCATTTTCCCCGTTTTCAATGAAAAAAGACTCCCATTTTGAGAGTCTGACGCACTTTATAGTAAAATGGCAATCATGCCGCCCGAGCCTTCGTTAATGATTTTTTCCAGTGTATCTTTTAATTTGCTGCGGGCATGATCCGGCATTAATGACACTTTCGATTGAATGCCGTCCCGGACTATCGAACTTAAATTGCGGCCAAAAATATCACTTTCCCAAATGGACAACGGATCTTCTTCAAAATCTTTCATGACGTGGTGAACAAGTTCTTCACTTTGTTTTTCGGTACCAATAATAGGCGAAAATTCCGATTCAATATCTACTTGAATCATATGAATGGATGGCGCCACCGCTTTCATTCGAACGCCATAACGCGCGCCGTGACGAATGATTTTAGGCTCTTCTAAGCGCATCTCACTCATGGGCGGAACAGCAACGCCATAGCCGGTCTGCTTCACCATTCTCAGTGCTTCTTCCACCTGTCCGTACTCTTCTTTAATACGCGCATAATGCTGCATAATTTCAAGCAAGTGCTCTTTTCCACGCAGCGGCTCCCCGATAATTTCATTTACAATCGTTTCATATAAACCATCTGGTGCGTGAACATTTATTTCAGCAATTCCCTGCCCCATGTCCATTCCCGTTAAAACGGCGGACTCGATATACTCACCGCCGCCAAATTGATCAACGACACGGTTTACGTCCCGTAATCTTTTGATATCTTTTACCGTTTCTTTCACCATTTCATTGTATTTGTCCCGCAGCCAATGGGCTTCATCAAGCGCCATAATCCAGGAGGGAAGATGGACGTTTACTTCATGAACCGGAAACTCAAATAACGCTTCCTGCAGGACATGAAGCACATTGGCTTCCGTCATGGATTCAACCGACATAGCGAGCACGGGAATATCATATTTTTCAGACAGTTCCTGCTGCAGCTGCATCGTTTCAAGATGTTCAGGACGTGCCGAGTTAATAATTAAAATAAACGGTTTGCCGACTTCCTTTAAGCCATTTACTGCCTTTTCCTCGGCCTCAACGTATGAACTTCTCCGCATTTCGCCAAATGACCCGTCCGTCGTGACGACAACGCCAATCGTTGAATGCTCTTCAATCACTTTTCGCGTCCCAATATCAGCCGCTTCATCAAACGGAATTGGCTCGTCATGCCACGGCGTCTGAATCATTCGTGGACCATGCTCATCTTCATACCCCTTCGCTTCCGGCACGACATAGCCCACACAATCCACGAGTCTGATGTTGACTAGGACGCCGCCCGCTTGAACGGCAGCTGCACGGCTTGGGACAAATTTTGGCTCAGTTGTCATAATCGTTCTGCCTGACGCACTTTGCGGCAGTTCATCCTGCGCGCGTCGGCGTTCGGATTCACTATCCATATTCGGGAGGACGAGCAGCTCCATAAACCGCTTTATAAACGTTGATTTTCCCGTTCTAACGGCACCGACAACGCCTAAATAAATATCGCCTTCTGTTCGTTCAGCGATATCTTTCATCAATTCTGTTTTTTCCATAAGCAGCCCCCTTCCGTGTTAAACGGCTCGTCCGCCGCCTGCCTTACAGTGTATGAGCTACTTTTGAAATATATGCAAAAAAAGAAGCCCGCATGTTACTCAGGCTTCTGTTTGTTCATAAAAATAGGTTCTCCCTGTGCGTCTACTGTATAAGGCAGCGAGTATGCAGGGACAAACGGTGATGATTGAACGAGCAAATAGCGAATGTCACTACCGGGCGCAGGCGGTGTATCCGTTTTTTGCAGGGCAGCGTACAAGTCAGCCGCATAATCAATGTAGAGCGTCCCATTACCGCTCATGACAAGCGGCAGCTGCTTGCCGGAATACGGACTTGTTACGTACGGTTCATCCTCAAACCCAAGCTCCGTGAAGTCCAGTGAATACACGTCATCGGCCAGCGTGTCTTTAAACGGCGGATATTCATGGGCGATGAGACGGATGTTGATGCTTCGAATTTGCTCTGCTACACGCAAATCAATTAGTTTCACAGTAGGATCCGTTTCGACATCGACAAGGACATACTGATAAATGCCGCCGCTTTCAAATGCATTTCCAGGCGCTTCTGCCATAAAGCGAGGAGATATTTTGTTGAAGTCAATTAGATACTTTTCATAAAGATCCGGATCGTCTTCTTTTGTTTTAATTGGCAAGATGCCGCCTTCTTCTGTCTGAAACTGATCGACAGCCGACTGAACCGACTGAAGCTGGTCTTCATATGGCTGTTCATTTTGGTTTAAATTTTCGTCTGGATATAGACAGCCGCTCAACATAAAAGAGAGCAGCGTAATGGAGAAAAGAAGCAAGCTTTTTCTCATATTCATTTTTTACTCATTCACCTCTTTGCTAGCGGGTCGGACCGCTTAATACTACATACACGACGATGAGTCCGCCGACAATCATGCATAAATAAGCAAACAGCGCCGTTAATCCCTTTAAAAGGCCGTTGCTAAATTTATAACGGCTTAAATAAATCGAGAAAATGGAGACAATCATCAGCCCCATTCCGGCAAATGAAATCCACATTTTCAGCATGGATGGTGACATGGTCATTCGTCCTTTCTGCTAGTCCTACTTTGTATCCAAAATATCGATTAAGTCTTCGAGCTCATGTTTTTTCACACGGGCCATTAATTCGTCTACTGCTTTTTTCGGATCCTGCTGCTCAAATAAAACTTGATAAAGCGCATTTGTAATAGGCATTTGCACGTCGTATTTTTTCGAAAGCTGATGACCCGCTTTTGTTGTGCGGACGCCTTCTACAACCATGCCCATACTTTGGAGCACTTCGTCGAGCTTTTTCCCTTGACCCAGCATATTGCCAGCCCGCCAGTTTCTTGAGTGAACGCTTGTACACGTAACAATTAAGTCCCCAATACCGGCAAGACCTGAAAACGTAAGCGGATTGGCGCCCATTTTTGTTCCGAGACGGGCAATTTCTGCCAGGCCGCGCGTAATAAGCGCCGCTTTTGCATTATCACCGTAGCCGAGACCGTCAGAAATTCCGGCGGCCAGCGCAATAATATTTTTAAGCGCCCCGCCAATTTCTACCCCAATCATGTCTGGGTTTGTATACACACGAAAGTGCTGATTCATAAATAAATCCTGCGTTTTTTGTGCGGCTGCTGCTGATTTAGACGATACTGCGACCGTCGTTGGATGACGAAGGCTTACTTCCTCTGCATGAGACGGGCCGGACAGCACGACCACATTCTTTAGGACCCTTTCCGGCATTTCCTGCTCAATCATTTCGGAAATCCGCAGAAGCGAATCCGGCTCGATTCCTTTAGAAACATGAACGACTGTTAGAGGTACTTTAGCCGCTTCCACGACCTGCTGGGCGACTTCTCGGACCGCTTTTGTCGGTACGGCCATTATTACCGTTTCAACGTCCTCCAGCGCTTCAATGAGTGACGTTGTTCCTTTAATATGCTCAGACAAGGAAATATCCGGCAGATACCGGCTGTTTGTATGATAGGTGTTTAGTTCATCAATTCGCTCTTCATTTTTTGCCCATACATAAACGTCATGTCCGTTATCGGCAAGCACGAGCGCAAGGGCTGTTCCCCAGCTTCCCGCTCCAAGCACTGCGATTTTTTCTGTCATGTGAAACACAGCCTTTCCACCTTATTTTCTTGCACGCGCAATAATGTGAATCGGCGTCCCTTCAAACGCGAATGCATCCCGAATGCGGTTTTCAAGAAAGCGAAGATACGAAAAATGCATGAGTTCCGGTTCATTGACAAACACGACAAATGTCGGCGGCTTGACGGCTACTTGCGTCGCATAATAAACACGCAGGCGTCTTCCTTTGTCGGATGGCGCTGGATTCATCGCGACTGCATCTGTAATAACATCGTTTAAAACGCTGGATTGAACGCGCATCGAGTGACTTTCACTCGCCCGGTCAATGTACGGTATTAACGTATGAATACGTTTTTTCGTTAACGCAGATAGGAAAACGATTGGCGCGTAATCCAAAAATTGAAAATGGCTGCGAATGTTTTCTTCAAATTCACCCATCGTTTTTTCATCTTTTTCTACGGCATCCCATTTATTCACGACGATCACAACCGCTCGTCCTGCTTCATGGGCATAGCCGGCAATATGTTTGTCTTGTTCACGAATGCCTTCTTCTGCATCCAGAACGACTAAAACAACGTCAGAGCGTTCAATGGCTCTCATGGCACGAAGCACACTATATTTTTCGGTTGTTTCGTATACTTTTCCACGCTTGCGCATACCGGCTGTATCGATAATAACGTATTTTTGACCGTTATACGTATAAGGAGAATCAACTGCGTCGCGTGTCGTGCCGGCAATATCGCTGACAATAACACGATCTTCGCCAAGCAGCGCATTCGTTAATGATGATTTGCCTACGTTTGGACGGCCGATTAAAGAGAATTTAATCACATCATCCTCATATGGCTTGTCTTCACCTTTCGGGAAATGTGACACAACTTCATCTAACAGATCGCCGAGACCAATCCCATGCGAGCCTGAAATTGGATAAATTTCGCCAAAACCAAGCGAATAAAAGTCATAAATATCCGCCCGCATATCCGGGTTATCAATTTTATTGACGCCAAGGACGATGGGCTTTTTTGACCGGTACAAAATTTTTGCTACTTCTTCATCCGCCGATGTGACGCCCTCACGGCCATTGACGATAAAAATAATCACATCTGCTTCGTCAATCGCAATTTCTGCCTGTTGGCGAATTTGTTCTAAAAAAGGCTCGTCGCTTAAATCAATGCCGCCTGTATCAATTAAGTTGAATTCATGGGTCAGCCACTCACCTGCGCTGTAAATACGGTCCCGCGTTACACCCGGCACATCTTCGACAATTGAAATACGTTCGCCGGCAATCCGGTTAAAAATCGTTGATTTGCCAACATTTGGCCTTCCAACGATTGCAACAGTCCGTTTCATCATTACATCTTTCCCTTCAATGGTTCATCGATTTATACTCATTTGTTTGTATTTTGTTCAAAAGAAAACCCTTCTGCCGCGAGAAGGGGTTCAATCAACATCTTATTTTATCACATTTCGATTATGAATCAAATGGCGCCGGTATTCGAACCGCAAATCGTTCTGGTTCAAGTCCTCGTATACGCAGCCACTGTTCCGTCTGGCCGAAAATTATGAGCGGTGCCCTGTGCAGCTGGTCAATCGATTTGGCTCCCAGGGCGCACATCATCATCCGCATTTCTGTCTTCATTTGATTAATATACTCAATAAGCGCCTCTTGTCCGCCGGTTAGCAAAATGTTCAGTAAAAAACCAGACAGCCCGGCTGCTGAAGCACCAAGTGCAAGTGACTTGACAACGTCTTCTGCATGCTGAAGGCCTCCTGATGCAATGACCGGTTTATTCGGTGCCCCGGAGACCGTTTCAACAATCGATACAGCAGTCGGAATGCCCCAATTATTAAAAAAAGACATGGAGCGCGCAGATCGTTCATTTTCAACAGCCGCAAAATTTGTACCGCCAAATCCGGCCGTATCAATGGCCGCTAACGGCAATTCATTTAGCAGCTGCGCCGTTTCACGGCTAATGCCAAAACCGGTTTCTTTTACAATCACCGGTACATCTACTCGATCACAAATCGCCGCAATTCGGTCCATGGCACCGCGAAAGTCACGATCTCCTTCGGGCATGGCCAGCTCTTGAATCACATTTAAATGAACTTGCAAACCATCTGCTTCAATCATGTCACATACTGCTTTCGCTTCATCTACTGTCGCTTCTGAGCCAATATTAGCCAGCAGCACACCACTTGGGTTAGCTTTTCGTGCTGCTTGAAATGTCAGACGTTCTTCCGGATGGCGAAGTGCCGACATTTGAGAGCCGACCGCCATCGGAATATCACACACGGCCGCCACTTCTGCCAGTTGTGCATTAATATCTGCTGTTGTTTGTCCGCCCCCGCCTGTCATCGCATTCACAAAAATCGGCGAACTCCACTGAAGTCCGCCGATTTTGGTCGATAGCGATATATCTTTGACAGAGGAATCTGGGAGACTGCGATGAACGAATTGAATGTTATCCAACCCGGTTCCCCGGCTTTGTCCCGTCGACAACGCATAATGAATATGGTCGATCTTTCGTTCCACTCTGCTCAAGTTGTCATCACCGTCTTATTTCAAGTCTTTTAGCTGATCGCCTAAAATATCACCAATTTGGAAGCCAGAGCTTTCTTCCGGCATTTCATATGAATCAACCATTTCTTCCGGCTCGTGCTCTTCAAATGATTTCATGCTGAGCGATAAACGGTGTTCTTGTTCATTTGCATCAAGCACTTTTACTTTTACATGCTGTCCCTCTTCAAGCACTTCATGAGGTGTGCCAATATGACGATTGGAAATTTGAGAAATGTGAACCAGCCCTTCTACACCCGGGAACACTTCAACAAATGCACCGTATGAAACAAGGCGCTTCACCGTTCCTTCATGTTCAGATCCAATTGGCGCACGATCCGCAATATTTTCCCACGGTCCAGGCAATGTCTCTTTAATAGATAAAGAAATCCTTTCACTGTCACGGTCAATCGAAAGTACTTTCACTTTTACATCTTGACCCTCTGTCAATACATCCGATGGTTTTTCCACATGGTCATGTGAAAGCTGGGAAATATGAACAAGTCCGTCAACACCGCCGATGTCAACAAATGCACCGAAATCTGTCAGGCGCTGTACTTTTCCATCTATGACGTCTCCTGCTTGAATATCTTCAAGTACTTTTTGTTTATTTTCTGCTTTTTCAATATCTAAAACCGCCCGGTGTGATAAAATCAACCGGTTTTTATCTTGTTCAAGCTCGACAATTTTGAGCTTCATAACGCGGCCTTTATAATCTTCAAAATCTTCAACGAAGTGATCTTCCACAAGTGAAGCCGGGATAAATCCGCGAATGCCAAGATCGACAACGAGACCGCCTTTAACAACTTCTTTAATCTCCGCTTCAAAAATGGTGCCTTCCTCAAAACGCTTTTGCATGTCATCCCAAGCGGTTTCTGCATCCGCTTTTCGTTTTGATAAAACGTATAGATCATCTTCTTCTTTTGTTACGAGCAGTTCAAGCTCGTCGCCTTCTTTGACGACGTCCGATGCTTTTTCTACGTGAAGGCTTGACAGTTCACTGATGGGAATAATGCCGTCTTTCTTGCTGTCCGGAATTTCCACCTGGACCTGCTTTTCTTCGACTTTCACGACCGTGGCGCGAACTTTATCACCAACGGTGTAGTTATTCACTTCTGCTTGGTTCATATCCTCTGTCATATGTAATCCTCCTCAATACAAAACTGCGTCAATTTTAAAAAATTCTTACTTTTAACTTCTTACAAACGTGCGAATTTGTCAAGCCAGAAGCTCACACGGAATGCTCTTTTATCAACTTTCCGATTGCCTGCATAATCGCCTCAGTTGCTTCCTCAGCAGAGGCTTTCCGTTCACGAAGCGGCTTCATGTCAATTGGCGGTCCGTATACGACGTGCAGCTTTTTGCCGATTTTATATGGTCCAACGACCGCGCACGGTACAACAGCCGCATCGGTTCGGAGAGCAAAAAAGCCGGCCCCTGCAAGTCCTTTTCCCAATTTCCCATCTTTAGACCGTGTTCCTTCTGGGAAAAGGCCGAGCACCTGTCCCTCTTTAAGCATTCTTAATCCATTGCGCAGCGCTTCCCGGTCGCTCATGCCCCGCTTGACGGGAAATGCGTTCAGCCCTCTCATTAATTTCCCCGTCCATTTTGTTTTAAACAGCTCTTCTTTTGCCATGAAACGAACCGGCCGATTCGCTGTGATGCCGACAACCGGCGGATCGAGGTTATTAATGTGATTCGCACAAAGAAGAACACCGCCTTCTTTTGGAAAATGCTCAAGACCCGTGACGTGAATACGGTAAGCGGGAGTTAAAATGGTTTTCACAGCTGTTTTTGCGATTGTATAAAAGGTTACCATTTGTTATTCCCCCGCTTTGGCTGCAGCCATAATCGCTGCAGCTACCTGTTCAATGGACATAAATGTCGTGTCAATTTCAATGGCATCCTCTGCTTTTTTCAGCGGCGATTCAACTCGCTCCGTGTCCATTTTGTCACGTGCAGCAATCTCTCTTTTTAAATTCTCCAAATCTGATGAAAATCCTTTTTTTGAATTTTCAGCATGACGCCGTTTTGCCCGTTCGTCTACACCCGCCAGTAAAAAAATCTTCACATCGGCTTTTGGAAGAACACTTGTGCCAATATCGCGTCCGTCCATGACCACGCCGCCTTTTGCAGCTAATTCCTGCTGGCGGATCGTCATATCACGGCGAACTTCGCTATGCCGGGCTACGGCTGAGACATTGTTCGTCACTTTGTCCGTCCGAATGGCTTCCGTTACGTCTGTTTCATCTACACGAACAATCTGTCCATCTTCTCCCTGCTCCAGGGAAATAACCGTATCCTTCAATAACTGACCAAGAGCTTTCCCGTCTTCTACATCTATGTTATTTTGAAGTGCTTTATACGTTATAGCCCTGTACATCGCGCCTGTATCAATATAAATAAAAGAAAGCCGTGCGGCCACAATTTTTGCAACTGTACTTTTTCCTGCAGCAGCAGGTCCATCAATGGCAATTTGCAATTGTTTACCCATCTCGTCACCTCATCCAAAAAGTCTTATTCATTTTATCATAGATTGTATTGGACACAAAAAAGAACCCAGACTTTGGGCTCTTCGTTATTCCACTCCTTTTTTGCGCAGCTGCAGCTGTTGTTCAAAGCAAAAACGCATGAGCATTTGCTGTTCCGCATAAACAAGATCCTTAAATTGAAAAGACCCAACGCGCCGTCCGCTTTTTTTATCTTCATAAATTCGAACCAGCTCAGCCATTGCTTCAATATAGCGGGGTTCTGTATGCTGCGACGGAATTACGCCATACACTTTTGCTTCTGTCCCTTTATCAGCATGAGCTGATTCGGGAAGTACAATTGCCATACCGCCCGCGCTTATGTCTTCCGTCACGGAAGAAAATGAAGGCATCCCATCAACCTCAACCGCTACATCGACCGCTTTTTGCACCCGGACAAATTTCCGGCGCTGTACGCGGACGTAATTGTTTAAACCAGGGTCATGCAGCATGAGCATCGGAATTTCCTTTTTGACGCGGCCGATTACTTCTGTATGGAAAAGGAAAATAGCGGATGAAGCAGCAGGGTCGATAAAACTAACTGCCAGCTGCATACCGTCCAGAAGAAAAACCGTCCGGTTCGTCTGTACACTAACCGGATAGTCAATAAATAGTTTTCCCTCTTCAATATCTACTACTTTGCATCGATATTCTTCTTTTTTGTCGTTTCCATCAAACGGCTCCATGGTAATTGTCCTACCGGGTTCAAGCATCCATATCCCTCTTTTTTCCTTAATACGCCTTATGACCTAAAGCGTTCACTGGAAAAAATTATAAAGGATTCACCAGCTGAATGCAATATCCCATTACAAGGCGTACCCGGCTTCAGCTTCTGACAGCTTTTCAATCCGCTCTTCCTTGCCGTTGTCTGCATTAATAAAGACGCGATACGAAGCCGTTCCGTTTTCCGCTAAAAATTCGTAACACAGTACATCTTTCATTTCATTATTCGTTACAATTGCCTTATGTGTTTCCATGACTGTAAGTTTTGGATGCAGTTCTTTTTTCGCTTGTTCCTCTGTTAAAGCAGGTTTAGGAATCGTCCGTTCCTTTTTGTTCTTCCAATAATTTTGTGCTTCAAGACCTGTAACTGCTCCTGTATCCAATGCTGTTTTAACCGTCACAGACTCCGGATAAATCAGTGTGTCATCTATTTTTTTCGTAAAGGTAAACACACCCGTATGATCATATTGAGCGCTGTTTGTCTCCACCATGCCCTCAAATCCGTGCTTTTTCAAAAAAGCGGCTGCTTTTTCAGAAGCAGCGTGTAAGCTGATCCGGCTTTTTCCCGGTGTTGTGTTAACCGTAAAAGTTAACGGGTAGCCGCCTTTTTTCGTAATGTCCATTGTTGCTTCCTCACCGTTTTGCCCGGTGACAGACACGTTATAAAATGGAACTGCCGCTCCCTTTAAACTGCTTTCAACCGAGGTAACCTCCGCATCGACCTGAAAATAATCTTTTGCTTTTTCGGCTGCTTCTTTTTTCGTAATGGGGGGCCCCGTCAATTTTTTCAAGGCATCATCCGAAACGGATTTTTCTACTTGGGTTGCTCCAAAGGTATTTGTTTCCGAAAATTCAGACGCTTTTTTTTCAAGGTTATTAAACCCGTCAATAACGGTATTGTCTTTCGGCTCATCTCCGTCAGCCGCTGCATGTGCAACATCCGTCCAGCGTAAATTTTGATCGATAACAGACATCTGCACCGTACGAAGTTCTTTTTGAATATCAGCCGCCTGCTTATAAAGTGATTCCAGCTGTTCGTATTCTTTATCAGTAAGCGGCTCCGTATCAAGATCACGGACTGCCGTCTTATACGTAAAGTCACCACTGGTGCCTAAAAATTCCTCTGTTTTTGAGAAAGGCATAAACCCGAGCGGCAGACGGCTGATTGCGTTATGGGCTTCTGATGTAAGGCGCCAAACGTCTGTTAATGCCGGTGTTAAATTGGTCTTCGAGTTCATCGCGAGTGCTTCACCGGTCCGGTCATGAATAACATCCACCTGATACACAAGTTCATGAAATGCCTGCTGATAGCCGTTTTCTGCTTCGATCATCATCGCTTGTTTTTGCTGATACTGGCTAAATCCCCATATGGCTGTCACCACAAGCAAAACGGCCAAAGCTGCCGTTAAAAATGTCCGCATTCCCGGTTCCTCCTATTCGCAATAAATATGCTTTCCAATTTTTTTTATTTGTGGCCGCGTCCAGATCCAATCGCTCGTTGCTGTGTCTGGATTAAAGTAATAAAGTGCTTCGCCGGTCGGATCCCAGCCATTAATTGCATCTAACACCGCTTTTTTCGCTTTTTCATTCGGAGTCAGCCAGATTTGCCCGTCTGCTACCGCCGTAAACGCACCTGGTTCAAAGATGACGCCTGATACTGTGTTCGGAAATGCTTGGCTCGCTACCCGGTTTAAAATAACTGCAGCAACCGCTACCTGTCCCTCATAAGGCTCACCCCGCGCTTCTCCATAAACCGCATTAGCCATAAGCTGAATATCATTTTGGGAAAAACCAGTCGGTGTATTCACAGACTGTGCAGACGTCTCAGCACCGCCATAATACGTAAATCCTTTTCCTTTTCGAATTTGGCTTTTCACGTGTGCTTCATCATACTTAGATGCCTGTTCAAGTTTCCGCTTTGTCGCCTCTCCCGCTAAGCCATCTACCGGCAAGCCGAATGATTCTTGAAAGTTTCGCAGCGCCCAGTACGTAGACCAGCCAAACACACCGTCGATCGGATCTCGGTAATATCCGGTATATTGAAGCCTTGATTGCAATTCAATAACATCGTCCCCCTCCGCCCCGCGCTGAATAATTTGTCCCGAAAATGCACCCGCATGCCCGGATGCAAGCAGAAGAACGATCGTCAAAAAAACAGCAATCTGCTTTTTCCATTTTGTCAATTTCGTTCACCATCCTATCGAAATATACGAATAGTTTGTCATCAACTTCTTTTTTTATACGAAAAAAAGAGGCGCTCGAGAGAGCAGCCTCTTTTACATTTTCAGCCTATGATAAACATCTGTCAGTACATGTGCTTTTTTCACTTTTCTCATCGCAAACCACCATAAAAACAGCATGAATGGAACCATATAGTAGATCCATGTGCTTTCAATAAATAAAATATAGTCAAATGAACCGTGCAGGAAAAACGGCAAAAACAAGGCAAGCGCGAGCATTTTCTTTTCCAAATGCCGGTCTCCAAACTTTGCCCGGCTGAAATAATAGCCCATAATGGCGCCAAATAGCGCATGGCTCGATACCGGCAAAAGAGCTCTCATAAAAGCATATTCTACTCCATGCGCCGCTAAATAAAGCACATTTTCGGCCGTCGCAAACCCGAGCGATATACTCGTTGCATACACGATGCCGTCATAAGGCTCATCAAAGTGTGTATGTGTGTAAATAAGAAAGTACAAAACGAACCACTTCATAAATTCCTCCGGCATAGCCGTCGATAAAAACGCCTGCATAAACCCGTTGCCGACAATTTGCTCTTCTTCAAGCACATACTGTAAAAACATAACCGGAAACGTGACGACGCCGCCGCATAAAAAGGCTTTGGCCACTGTAGCAACCGGTTCAGTTTCATAGCGGTCACGCAAATAAAAAAAGACCAGAAGCGCAAGACCGGGTGCAATTCCCGCTGAAAGAATCGGGATCATACACGTTTCCTCTTTTCTTTCTGTTTTTTCCATCGTATCATGAGACGTAAAGAATGAAAATAAGGAGTATGAAACATGTCGAAAAAACACATTCTACTGCTGCATACAGGCGGCACGATTTCCATGAAAGAAAATGCCGAGACAGGCAGCGTAGCCCCGGGTAGTGCTAACCCGATCGCTGAAGTGATGGATATCCCCGGTGTCGATGCCCGTTATACGATAAAAGAACCGTTCCAAATTCCTTCGCCCCATATGACCGTAGAGTACATGATGGTGCTGAAAAAAGAAATTGAAGCATCGGATGCAGATGGTGTGGTGATTACACACGGAACAGACACGATGGAAGAAACAGCCTACTTTCTTCACTTGACCTTGGACACACCTATTCCTGTCGTGCTCACAGGCGCAATGCGTTCGAGCAATGAAAGCGGCGCGGATGGTCTTTCTAACTTAATCGCTGCTGTTAAAACAGCGGCCAGCGGCGCAGCTCATGGCAAAGGGGTTCTTGTTGTCATGAATGAAACCATTCACAGTGCTGCGCTTGTGACGAAAACAAATACCGGCAGCCTGGAAGCGTTCCAAAGCCGTAACGGGGGACCGGTTGGCTCGATTTTAAAAACAGGTCCTCACTTTTTCTTTACTCCATTCAAAACCGATAGGTTCGATATACAGCGAGTTGATTATCACATCCCCATTTTAAAAGCATATGCCGGCATGGATGCCTTTTTAATCAACCAACTTATATCCTGTGACGGTGTGGTCATTGAAGCGATGGGGCAGGGCAATGTACCGCCTGATGCGGCCAAGGCCCTCGCTTCCCTTATTCAATTCGGTGTTCCGGTTATCATCGCCTCAAGATGCGGCAGCGGCATCGTGCAGCCGGTCTATGCATATGAAGGAGGCGGGGCGGCATTAAAAAAAGCCGGGGCCCTTTTTGCAGGTGGATTAAACGGCCAGAAAGCGCGCTTAAAGCTACTGGCAGCTCTGTCAGCCGGTCACGGAAAAAACCTTAACCGAATTTTCCCGTGAGAAAAAGCGGAGCATTATGCCCCGCCTTTTTCTCTTTTTTCAATCGCAGCCGCAATTTCACTTCCATGGAAACGGCCATTTTCAATAAAAATTTCATTCGCGTTATTGCCTGCTGCAATGACACCGGCAATAAAAATATTTTCCACATTTGTTTCTTTCGTTTGTTCAGCGTGGACGGGCCGCCCTGTTTCAGGGTCAATGCCTACACCCATTTTCTTCAAAAACGCATGGTCCGGATGATAACCGGTCATTGCAAACACAAAATCGTTATCGATTGTCTGCTCTTTCCCATCGACTTTATACGTAAACGATCCTTTGTCAATTTTCTCCGCTTCCGCGTTAAAAATCATATTGACTTCACCATTCCGGACAAGCGCCTCAAATTCAGGCAATATCCATGGCTTCACACTAGGTGAGTACTCGCTTCCCCGATAGATCACCGTCACCCGCGCCCCCGCTTTATGCAGCTCAAGCGCTGCGTCAACAGATGAATTTTTCCCGCCAATGACAACAGTATTGGTATCAAAAAACGGATGCGCTTCTTTAAAATAATGAAAGACATGATCCATTTCTTCACCTGGAATATTCATATAGTTTGGATGATCATAATAACCAGTTGCAATGACGACATATGGCGTTTCATACGAATCTTTCGACGTATGAACATGAAAAAGTCCACTTTCCTGCTTTTGGACCTGTTCAACTTGTTCGAACCGATTGATACGGAGCCCTTTCAGCTTGACAACTTCCCGGTAATACACAAGTGCCTGATTCCGATGAGGCTTTCGTTCTTCAATAATAAACGGGACTTCACCAATCGCCAGCTTTTCGCTTGAGCTGAAAAATGTTTGGTGGGTTGGGTAGCCGTAAATCGCATTAACAACGTTGCCTTTTTCAATTACAAGCGGATTTTTGCCGATTTCTTTTAACGCAATGGCAGCCGCAAGTCCGCACGGCCCGCCGCCGACAATAATACATTCTTCCGTTTTCATTTCATCCGCTCCCGTTCCTTTTCTCTGCACTGTCTATTGTAGAAAAAAAGCCCGGACATTTCAATTCCGCCGCTTACAACCTGCTGCTCATCCACACATTCCATTCATTTTGGCTGCTGCCGACCACATATTGTGCTGCGCGTTCCGGAATCAGTCCGGTCATCGCTGCGCCTCCGATCCCGATGTCAATTTCCGGATGCTTCTCTTTTATCTCATCTGCCAATTGCAAGGCTGGCTCTAAGTTTTGGCGAAGCGTACAGGAAAAAAATAAAAACTTCGGTCTCACCGTTTCTGTGACTGTAAAAATATCGCCTTCTTTTAAACTTGCCCCTAAGTACACCACTTCATAGCCGAGACGTCTGACAAACAGCGTAAAAATGAGCAGGCCAAGCTCATGCCATTCATCTGGCCCACAAACCGCGATTACTTTCGGCAGCACACCATTATGCGGAAATGAATGCATAACCATCCCGATGCGTGAGCGCAAAATAGACGTCGCAAAGTGTTCGTGGGCGGTCGTAATCTCGCCACCTTCCCAAAGCGTTCCGATCCGTACGAGCAGCGCCGCTAAAATATTGATCGTTACATTATCAATTGTATAAAGAGCAAATGCTTTATTAATCAATTCTTGTGCTTTTACTTCATCGAAACGAAGCAGCGCCTGAAGCAGTTCTTCCGCCAGCGCTTCATGCTGGTTTGACTCAGCATTCGGCAAATAATAATCAGGCGCATCATCATGCTGGGCAAGAAGTGACGCTGCCTGGCTGATTGTAAAGCCCTGATGAACTTTTTCTGAAAGCCATTTCAGCTTGCGGATATGTTCATCGGTGTAGAGGCGGTGGCCTGCTTCGTTACGGACGGGTTCCAGTATGTTGTAACGCCGTTCCCAAGCTCGGAGTGTGCCCGGCTGAATACCCGTAAGCGTTGATACCGCTTTAATATTGTATTTCCCTTCAGTCATAAAGCTCTTTCCTTTCACGGATAGGTTGTACAGTTATTATACAAGTCAGCTTGTTCCGCGTAAAATTTAGATCGCCTGCTCCGGCTGGCAAAGTGTAATCAGGTGCGTTTCCGCCCGCGCGCCCAGCCGGAACGGGATGCCTGTTGTTCCATATCCGTTTGACACAAGCGCATGAATCCCGTTCACTGTTTTCCAACACCCTTTTTCATACATTCCAAAGCGCCCCAAACGAATTTGTCCGCCGTGTGTGTGCCCGCTCAACAAAATCGCCACCCGGTCTTCCGGCTGAATGGTCCGGATAAAAGCCGGATTGTGACTGGCAATAATTTTATACACATTGGAAGGGACACTGTGAAAAAGGGAGGATTTATCGCTTTTTCCTTTGCTTAAGTCATCTGTTCCAAGCAAGTACACATTATCCGTCAGCGAAACCGAATTATTTTTCAAAACAGTCACGTTCCATTCCGAAAAAATCACCGCCAACTGCTCAAATTCCACTTCATAATCGTTGTTGCCTGGAACAAAATAAACGGGAGCGATGGATGACAGACGCTTGATGTTTTCTCGAATACGCCGGCTATTCACTCCGCCTTCGCACAAATCACCGCCAATAATGACAGCGTCAGCCCGGCCGGCAGCACTTGTTATAATCGATGGATGAATGAGTCTTCGATGAATATCGGAAATAAAAAAAAGCGCAAGCGGCGCTTTTTCCGGAAATCGATGATCAGCTAAAACCGTTTCTTTTACTTCATTTCGAAATGCTTCTTTCCACATATACAAACCGGCTGCCGCCAATGGAGACGCAGCTAAGATCAATTGCTTCCACATAAATTCTTTTTCATCCCTATCCGTCGTTTACTATTCTTGCTGAGCCGCTTCATCCTGCACAGCATCCGGCTGTTCATTCACAATTTGGTTGACCACCGGCTTTTCTTCTTTAAACGCATAAATCGCTAAAAAAGGTGAAGCGATAAAAAAGACAAGCAGTGCAGTGATCAGCGGGTAATGACGTTTTTTTTCTGTTTTTTCTTTAACAGGCCGCTGCAGCGTTTCACCTTCTGCCAAAATAGGTTCTTTTATTTTTTCAAGCGGCTGTTTGTGCTGTTCAGCTATTTCACGATAAGGGTCTTTCATCATCATTCCTCCCATTGTCATCGTAAAAAGAAATTACTTATTATTATACCCCACATGTTCAAATAGGGTAAGAGGTCAATATCCCGGCAAAAGACGATTTAGCCGCTCACGCCAATCTGGCTGATCGAATTCTTCCTCAATCTGCCGACTTTCCTTATACAGTATCCGGTCAAGACCGCAGCGATCGCAGCAATTGGGCTGACTAGGCGGCGGCTCGTCGAAAAATTGCATATAAGCCGCACGGCGGCAGCTGTCTGATTCAATCCACCGCTTCATTTGAAATCGTTTTTCCGCTTTTTTGTCTAAAAGCATCGTTCGAACCTGTTTGATAAATGCTGCTCTCGGTTCGTGGTGTTCATCTGCCGCTTTTGCGTAATGGACCAAAAACCGTTCCTGTGTTTCAGAGAGCGGCGGCTGCACATCACGTGGATGAAGGCCATATTCAGTAACCTGGCGAATTTGTTCTTCATCCGGAAATTCGGATTCCGCAATAAACTCATGCAGTTTTTCATCTCCCGGCACGTACAGCAGAATAGAAATAGCCGGCTTGCCATCACGGCCTGCACGACCAATCTCCTGCAAATACGCTTCCATTTGTGACGGCATCTGATAATGAATGACAAATCGAACGTTTTCTTTATTGATTCCCATGCCAAATGCGCTCGTGGCGCAGACGACATCAAGATCGCTGTTTAAAAATTGATGCTGGATTAGCAGTCGATCCCCCGCATCCATCCCGCCATGATAAAAAGCGGTGCGACTGATTCCGTGCTGTTTCAAATACATCGCTGCTTCTTCTGCCGATTTTCTCCCCGAGAAATAAATGATACCGGGTTTTTGCAAAAAGTGAACAATCTCTTGCAGGCGTTTTTGTTTTTCAAGCGGCTCTTGAACCACTTCAATATCAACCGCGATATTAGGCCGGTTTACAGAAAAGACCCATTCTGAAACGTCATTTAAACAAAGCTTTTCACGGATATCAGAGCGCACTTTTTTATCGGCTGTTGCTGTTAATGCGAGCGTCAATGGATTGCCAAGCTCTTTCCTTACTTTGCCGAGCAGGCCGTAATCCGGGCGAAAGTCATACCCCCATTGAGAAATGCAATGTGCTTCATCGACGACAAACAACGCGATGGAACGTGTGCCCAGTGCCTTTATCACATAGGGCAGCTGCAGCATCTCCGGTGATAAAAAAATAAATTTGTATTGTTCAAGCTGCGACAGCGCCGCATGTTTTTCTTCATATTGCAAAAAAGAATTTAAAGCGATGACTCTTTTTTCACCTTTTATTTTCAGCTGTTCCACCTGGTCCTGCATAAGCGACAGGAGCGGGGACACAATCAAGACGGCACCGTCTAACATCAAACCCGGGAGCTGATAGCAAAGTGATTTTCCCATCCCGGTCGGCAGCATACTGAGTGTATGCTGTCCGCTTAAAAGTGACTCGATCGTTTCACGCTGACCAGGCCGAAAAGACGAAAAGCCAAATGTATGATGAAGATGTTCATCGATGGTCATCTCAATCCCTGCTTTCTTTTGCTAAAACAAGCCGAATTTGAAAATAAGAATGATCCGGCAGTTGATCTTTGAGAGGCTTTAACTGGCGCGCCGTGCTTGTTCCCCCGGCTTTTATTACAGCCGCTTCTTTTTGTTCATCAACAAAAGGCCTGATAGAAAAAAGCGGATCATTAAGCGCCAGCTCCACAACATGGTCTTCAATCGTTGCCTGTTTTAAACGCCTTACGCTGGCAATTTGTTCAATTGTCATTCCTTTATGTAAATAATCGGCCGTTTTTCGGGCAGATTCGGTCAGCGGAACAGAAACGGTAATTCCATTTAAAAGCCGGCTTAAAAGCGGAAACTGTCCGTCATCCTTCTTTGCCATTTGAACGACGGCGTGCAGGCTGTGTAAAAACCGAAACCAATATTCCGTTGTTTCCATATTGAGCATTTCGGCTGTCTGCCATGCGGTCCTGCCTGTTTGGCCGTGACCAGAAAAGCGAAGCAGCAGACAATCGGGCTGTTCTGGCTGCTGCTCAAGCACGTGAGAGAGTTCCCTGTTCAGCTGATCTGCAAGTGCCCTTTTTTCAAACGGGTTTTCTTTTATAAATTGTTTTACCCAATGCTGCACCCGCTCGTCACGGGTGATGGGGTAATAGGTCCGATCTGAATAAGCAAGGTGTGAGACCACTTGAACAATGAGCTGCAGCCGGCTGAAAAAAATCGGTGCAGTGCCAGCCAGCTTCCAGCCTGATAAAAACGGAAAATATCCAGTATGCTGAAACACACCAGCCATTTTATCTATTCCTTTATCCGTCACAAATAAACGCTGTCGTTCTCCTTTTACGCAGCCTGTTTCCAGCAATTGTTGAATGAGTCGATCAAATGTATCCACCTTAAGAAAAGGCGCTGTTTGAAACCATTTGGCCAGCTTATATAAATGGGCATCCTGAATCGTCTGAGCGGATTTTTTTCCTTTCAATAAATGAAAGACAGACGAAGAGGTTCGTTCCCCCTCAACTTCTTTCAACATATTGAGTATCACGGCGTCAAGACATCGCACATGCATCCCACCCTTCTTTTACAGCGATAGTGTATCACAAAACATGCGTTCTTGTCCTTATTTTTTATTTATATCACAATGAAAGCTCTTTCATTCAAGAAGAGGGAAGTTTTTTATTGAAAAGTAAATTAATCGGACTTAGAATGAACAATAGAAGTGTTTTCAACTACGCTTACTGACTGATTTTATAGGAGGTTTAAATCTTGGCGAAATATACGATTGTCGATAAAGACACATGTATCGCTTGTGGCGCCTGTGGCGCTGCAGCCCCTGATATTTATGATTATGATGATGAAGGCATTGCGTTCGTTATTTTAGACGAGAATGAAGGCACAGCTGCTGTTCCGGATGTACTTGAAGAAGACATGCAGGATGCATTTGAAGGCTGCCCGACTGATTCGATCAAAATTGCGGATGAACCGTTTGACGGCGACGCCTTAAAATTCGAATAGAAAAAAAACCGGCCTCCTGATTGGAGGCCGGTTTTTTCTGTTTATGCAGCAGCAAGCTTTTTCGTCCAGCTGTAGAGGCGCACGAAAATCATGTAAAACACAATCCCCACAATGGCGCCTTTGACGAGATTAAACGGCAAAATACCCGCTACAATCATTTGGCGCATTTCCGCACCGCTCATTGCTGGAGAGCCCAGAAATAGCGTGTATGCCGGTAAAATAATAAAGTAGTTTAGTACGCTCATGATAGCCGACATTGAAACAACACCGGCCAAAATAGCAAACGGCATCGCTTTTTTCGATTCAAAGCGTTTATATACGTAATAAACAGGCAGAATAAACGTTACACCAGCCGCAAAATTGGCCAAATGCCCAACAGGAACGCCGGTCGGACTGCCTGTCATAATAAAATTAATCACATTTTTCAAAAATTCTACCGTAATGCCCGCAACCGGTCCGAACACGATGGCCGCAATCAGCGCTGGCACATCACTGAAGTCAATCATTAAAAAGCCTGGAAACGGCGGAATCGGAAAATTGAGCAGCATCAATAAGTAGGAAAGCGTTGATAGCAGCCCGACTGCAGTTAGTACACGTACGTTGTTCTTTTTCATTTGTCATACTCCTTCTTTTTCATCCATCTCTTCAGAAGGAAGGCACCCGCAGTCCAAAAAAGCAAATTCCCCTTAAGCGACAGCTTAAGGGGAGAAAAGTCATGCATAAACAAACGTTCAGACGTTGCTTTTTGAACGCAGGCATACCTTCATCTTCTCCCATCCAGACTATACTGTCGGCTCCGGAATCACACCGGATCCTGCCTTATCGGCTCGCGGGCTCAAGGACCATGTCCATTACCGCCGGTCGGGAATTTCACCACGCCCCGAAGATGAAATGATTTAATTTGACTTTTATTATCTCAAAGGCGAAATAAAATTGTCAAGCCTGCCGCCTTGGCAGCGTAAAGAAAAAGACCGTGCCGTGCCCTAATCGGCTTTGTACTTTAATTGTTCCGCCGTGTGCATGAACAATATTTTTAGCAATGGACAAACCGAGCCCTGTTCCAGCCCTTCCTCGTGTCCTTGCTTTATCCGCTTTATAAAATCGTTCAAAGACAAATGGCAAGTCATCTTCCGGAATGCCCGCTCCTGAATCTTCAACCTGAATTAGATGAAAATCATCTTTCACTTCATGAACAACTGTCACATGCCCATTTTCCGGTGTATGGCGGAGTGCATTATCAATCAAATTCGTCAGCACTTGTTCAATTCGGTCTTCATCGATGGCTGCAACCGTTTCACTATGGTCCATTTCCGCCGAAAGAAAAATGTTTTTTTCTTTGGCAAGCCCTTGAAATTTATTGGTCACACGCTGTAAAAATGGATCAAGGGCCGTATCCGCTTTGTTTAATGTAATATGGCCAGCCTGTATCCGGGCAAGGTCAAGTAATTCATTAACAAGACGGCCCATTCGTAACGACTCTTCATGGATAATCTGTGCGATTTCACGCTTTTCTTCCTCCGTTGCCGCGATGTCGTCCACAATCGCTTCACTGTAGCCCTGCATCATCGAAATAGGTGTCCGCAGTTCATGTGAGACATTGGCGATAAAGTCTTCCCGCAATTTATCAAGCCTCCGCTCTTCCGTCATGTCCCGGACAACGGTGACCGCACCCCGGACAGAATCTGCGTTATAAAGCGGGCTGACAATGATGACGTATGAACGCCCCTGCATCGTCAATTCGCCTTCTTGCTCTGTCTCCGTTTTGACCGCTTCTTTAAACAAATCCTGCAAAAGCGTCGGCGTTTCTTTTTTCGCACCGTTCGTCTTTTTTTCGAAATTCCAGTCATGTAAAAATTGCCGCGCCGGCGGATTTGTAATCAAAACATCCCCATCCTGGTCCAGCGTAATGACTCCATCTGCCATTGAGCTTAAAATGCTAGACAGCTGTTCTTTTTCCTGATTCAGTGCATGAATATTCCCTTTTAGCTGATACGCCATCCGGTTGAATGATGTCGCCAGCGCACCAATCTCATCATGGGTTAAAATCGGCACTTTCGTATCAAAGTTCCCTTGCGATAATTCGGTGGCGGCTTCCCGCATTTTACGGAGCGGTGCTGTTACACGCGTTGAAAGGAAAAACGCAAAAATCGTCGTTAAAATAATGGCAATTCCGGCAGCAATTAAGATCAGTTTCGTTGTCTGCTCCGTTGTTTCTTTCATGACTTCAAGTGACTGATAAATAAAGACAGCGCCATTCTCGCCGTTGTTTAACTGAAACGGAACTCCGACAATAAACGAATTTTCATACCGGCTGTCTGTATCTGTTTCGCTCCCTATATTGATCTCTGCTTCTACTTTCTTTTGATTGTCAAAAACAGCGGACAGCTTCGGATCAGTTGTAATGGTTTCCTGGGTAATTTTGGAATCATTTGTTTCCAAAGGAGAAAAATGAAACACCTGCTCATTTTCAGCGATCAAAATGTGCGCCGGTTCGTCCACCAGCTCCCAGGCAACTTCAAGTCCTGTTTGTTCATTTTCATGGTCTTCAATGACCGCGGCAATTTTTTCGGCTGTATTTTCAAGCTGCTGTTCCACTTGTAAAATGTGGTAGTTCTCGAAAAACTCCAATAATAATATCGTTAAAAAGGCCAGCACAAAGGAAACGAGAAGCAGGATTGTAATCCATAGCTTCCCGACAACACTTCTCCATATTTTCATTCATTCCCGACCTCAAACTTGTAGCCGACACCCCAAACCGTTACAATCATTTTCGCTGCTTCCTCAGACACTTTGTTCAGTTTTTCCCGCAGCCGCTTCACATGCGTGTCAACGGTTCTCAAATCACCGAAAAATTCATAATGCCACACTTCTTTCAGCAAATGCTCCCGGTCAAACACTTTGTCCGGCGCTTTCGCAAGAAAATAAAGAAGCTCATATTCTTTCGGTGTCAAATTAACTTCTTCCCCATCTGCCGTTACCCGATGAGCATCATTATCGATCGTCAAATGATTGTACACAATTAAATCTTTTGACTTTGTATCCGTATGTAAATACGTTGTCGGCGAAGAGCGCCTTAAAAGCGCTTTAACCCGCAGCACGACTTCTCGCGGACTAAACGGCTTGACGATATAATCATCGGTGCCGACTTCAAAGCCCTGTACCCGGTTTGCTTCTTCGCCTTTTGCCGTCAGCATAATGACCGGTGTCGCTTTCGTTACCCGAAGCTCCCGGCATACTTCAATGCCATCTTTGCCCGGCATCATTAAATCGAGCAAAATACAGTCATATTCATTTTCGAGTGCTTTTTCAAGGGCTTCTTCACCATCCGCGGCCTCGTCAATCACATAATTCTCACGTTCAAGGTACATCCGCAACAACCGGCGAATGCGTTCTTCATCATCAACCACTAAAATGCTCAATTCTTTTTCCAAAAACATTCCCTCCCAATACGACAATATGTACTATTATAATACAAAAAAAGCCCCCCGCCAAAGACGGGGAGTTAATTTCTTATGCGTATGAATGTAAACCTGCAATAACAAGGTTAACCGCAACAAGGTTGAACATAATAATACCGAACCCTATAACAGCCAGCCAAGCAGATCTTTCACCGTGCCATCCTTTTGACAGGCGCAAATGCAAAAAGGCTGCGTAAAACAAAAACGTAATGAGCGCCCATACTTCTTTCGGGTCCCAGCCCCAGAAGCGTGTCCACGCGATCTGCGCCCAAATCATAGCGAAAATAAGCGCTCCAAGCGTAAAGACTGGAAAACCGATTAACACAGAGCGATAGCTGATTTCATCAAGAAGGTCCGAGCTGACATTCTGAACGAGCGGCTGTAACAGCGCTGCGACTCGTTTTCTCGTAACTAATCGAATCAGTCCGTATAAAATCACGCCGCCGGCAAGTGACCACAATACGGTATTCAGCTTTTTCGCATTAATAAATGCAGGCATATCAGCAAGCGGCTCCATTTTACCTTCCGTCAAAAGTGTACCTTCGTTCGGCCCTACAAGTGCCGGTAATGTGAATTCCTGCTGTGCAGCTACATCTTCTTTATTGACGTACTCAAACTCAGCTTTATAGTCCGCCAGCGCAAAACCACTCGTAATCAAAATAAATGCAACAACTGATACAATAAAAAACATAACCGCTTCAAGCCATTTTGTTTTTTTCGTACTGACCGATTGATCAATATTTTTGACTAAATAAATGATGCCGGCAATAAAACTAATCGCTAATATCCCCTGTCCGGCTGCTGCTGTCGTCACATGAATGTGCAGCCAGTCACTTTGAAGAGCCGGAATAAGCGGACTGATTTCACTAGGAAACATGCTCGCATACGCAATAATAATAATCGCGATCGGCAAAGCAAACAAACCGAGCACCACCGTTTTATAAATAAAGAAAATTAAAATAAACGCGCCGACAATCATCATGCCAAAAAAGGTTGTAAATTCAAACAAGTTACTGACCGGTGCATGGCCCGCTGCCGCCCAGCGTGTAAAAAAGTAGCCAAGCTGCGCCGCAAATCCAACAATGGTCACGGTAATGCCGAGCCTGCCCCAGCGGTTCAGTCCTTCCCCATCACGCAGCCCTTTTTGGCGGATGGAACCGCCAAAAAGGAACGTTGCCACTAAATATAAAAGAAAAGCTGCATAGAGCAGCGTACTGCTAACGCCTGCTAAATCTGACATTGAGCATGTGCCCCCTTAATCCTTTTGTCTGTCCTCTGGCTCCGGAATTGCCGTGCCGTTCAGAACAGAGTGAATTTCCCGTTTTAAGCCGTGCCAGTTTTTGTTTGTATGACCGGCCACGTAAATATGCCCTTCTTTTTCCCGAATCCAAAGACGCCGGTGATTCCAGTATGCCCCTTGAATAACGCCAATCATAAAAATAATGCCGCCGAGCGCTAAAATTGGAAGCGTTAAATCTTTCCGGATTGTTAAGGCGGATACATCACGGGTTTCCAAGTTTTTAAACGCCATTTTATATTCGTTTTCACCAAGCGGTTCCATCGTGTTGCGAATTTGGGCGAAGCTCACTTCCCCGTCCGGTGTTTCCGGCGTGATCATATTAAAGAGAAACGCCGGGTTGTTTGGCAGTGGTGATTTTGATGTCGGTTCGCCTGATTCGCTAAACCCGTCAAAATCCGGATAATAGCCACGAAGCTCTACTTTGTAGCCGCTGCCAAGATCATAGGACTCCTGTTGGTCAAATAAATCGACCACAATTCCACCAAACTCTTCACCTGTTTCTTTATTTGTCAGCGCAAAATGCATCGCTTTCATTTCATCCTGGCGGAAGCTTGTCTGGTAAACCGCAAAGCTGTCAAATTTCATCGGCTGGTTTACCTGAATCGACTCCGTCTGTACTTCTGTCAGTTCCGGATCAGCACCAGGAAGTTCATTGTTTGCATCCCGATACAATACCGCATCGGTCTGGTAGTTTTTAGCCACCGTTCCCACCCGGTCAATCGCTTCGTCAAATACTTCTGGATCTTCGCCTTCTTCATAATTCTCTAAAGTGAACCCATTGTTTTTCACGTAATATGCGCCGTCTGTACCCGGCACTTGAAGCGTTTCTCCTTCGCGAATCCAAAGCAGCTCATCTATGTACATGCCTGGAACAGAACGAAGCAGCGCCCCAAACAAAAAGATAATTAATCCGACGTGATTTACATACGGGCCCCATCTTGAAAAACGGTTTTTTTCCGCCAAAAGCGAGCCATTTTCTTCACGGATTTTATATCTTTTTTTCATTAGTTCTGTCCGTACTTTTTCCATTTCTCCCCGCTGCAATACACCTTCCTGCTCCGCAAAAAGCCGCTGCTTCTTCATAAACGTTTCATGCCGGTCGACACGCTGGTTTTTCAGCGCGCGGTACAATGGAATAACCCGGTCTAGGCTTGCGATCACGAGCGACACACCAAGTGCCGCAATCAGCGCGCTGAACCAGACCGAGTTATACAAGTCATGAAAGCCGATCATGTAATAGATTTTACCGAATACGCCGTATACATCTTCGTAATACGTTTCAGCCGGCATATTGGATGGAATGTAAAATTCTTGCGGCAAAATCGTACCGAATGATGCGGCAACGAGCAAAAGAACAATAATCCAAATGCCTACTTTCACCGATGAAAAGAAATTCCATACTTTATCAATGATCGTTTTGTTGTACGTTTGCGAGCGGCGCGCACTTCCTTCATAGCGCATATCGACGAGCTTCTCTTGTTTTGCTTTTTCCGTCAGCGCCCGCCCGCACGATTCACATAAAATCGTGCCGTTCGGATTTACATGGCCGCATTCGCACTTCACTTTCCCCATACGAAAACTCCCTTTACGATGATGGTTTTACCCGTTCGAACAACGCTCGGACCTGCTCTTCTTGAATTAAGCCGCCGATCACAATTTGATCAATGGTCCCATCCGGCTTAATCATAAAGGTTGTCGGAAGCGGGTCAACCCCGTACGTATCCATCACTTCTTTTCCCGAATCAATGGCAATCGGGAACGTCAGGCCGTACTGTTTTGCAAAATTATTCACTTGAAAATTTGACTCACCTACATTAACGGCCAAAATTTCCACCTGGCCTTCATACTCTTTTGCCAGCTTTTCCATATGCGGCATTTCTTCTTTGCATGGTTCACACCATGTGCCCCAGAAATTTAAAAAGACACCTTTTCCTTCGTAGTCGGAAAGCTGATGTGTTTCACCATTTAAATCAGTCAGCACGAAATCAGGGGCTTTTTCCCCCGCCGCTAAATTGCCGCGGGATTCTTTTGTTACATTCGTATACAGGGCATAAACAACAAGTCCGGCCAGCACTGCCAAAATAGCTGTCCGCATATAAAGCCGTTTTTTCTTTTTGTCCATCTGTCAGCCTCCAAGCCCGCACAAATCACACAGGCATGTGTAAAAACTACGTACATTATATCATTACTTCTCACTTTTAAAGAAAACCGCCCCCGTCTTTAATGTGACAGTTTTATGACTTAGCGGAGAGCACCTGTTTCCGCGAACGTACGCAGCTGCTTAATTTCATGCGCTGTCAATTCACGATAATCGCCTGCGTTTAAGCCGTGCAGCGTTAAATGGGCAAACCGGTCGCGGCGCAGCTTTTGCACCGGATGTCCGATTGCTTCAAACATACGGCGCACTTGCCTGTTGCGTCCTTCGTGAATCGTAATTTCAAGCAGCGAACGATTTTTACTTCGATCAATCGACAGTTCTTTTACTTTAGCCGGAGCAGTCATGCCGTCCTCAAGCTTCAATCCGGACATAAGCCGTTTTAGCAAATGACGCTGCACTATGCCTTCTGTTTTGGCAATATACGTTTTCTCCATTCCATAGCGCGGGTGCGTCATTAAGTTGGCAAATTCACCGTCATTTGTTAACAGAAGAAGACCTGATGTATCATAATCAAGCCGTCCGACCGGAAAAATACGCTCTTGCACTTCCGGGAAAAAGTCAACGACTGTTTTTCTTCCTTTATCATCGGTTACAGCTGAAATGACCCCACGCGGCTTGTAAAACAAATAATACACTTTCCGTTCCCGTTCAAGCGGTACCCCTTCTACCCGAACATCATCATTTAACCCTACTTTCGTTCCTAGTTCCGTAATTCTCTTGCCATTAACAGTGACTTTTCCTTCCTCAATAAGCTGTTCTGCTTTTCTGCGCGACGCGATTCCCGCCTGCGCGATCACTTTTTGCAATCGTTCCATCTATTTCACCTCTATAGTTGTCTTTTCGTCCATTAAGCATTATGGCACAAATATCGAAAAAGGAAAAGAAAACTTAACAAGCGTCCCACAGCCGCCTGAAGCTGGACAAGCATAAAAAAACCTGGCTATAAAAGCCAGGATGCTGCGATGATGGAAAAGAGAAATGCCGCTGCATCAGCCATCAAGCCGATCTTCAGTGCATCTCCGGTTTTTTTAATGCCGGCTGCGCCAAAGTAAACAGCGAGAACATAAAGCGTCGTATCTGTACTGCCCTGCATAATAGCGGCAAGTTTCGCAATATACGAATCTGCGCCGTGCTCTTGCATTAATTGATCCAGCATCGCCAGCGTCGCTGATCCGGAAATCGGCCGGATTAACGCAAGCGGCACCACCTCCGCTGGAATACCAAACAGTGACAGGAATGGTGCCATCCATGATGCAAGCTCTCCAGCAGCCCCTGATGCACGAAAGACAGCGACCGCTGCCATCATGATGACAAGGTGCGGCACGATTGCGATCCACGTGTACATACCTTCTTTCGCTCCATCTGTCAGCGTTTCATAGATGTTCACTTTTTTGTAAAGCCCAATTCCGATAACAGCAGCAATGATAACCGGCATAAGCCAGACTGCCATTACCGTCTCCTTTTATGCGCGTAATAGCGGTCAAGAAGAATGGCAAAACAGAAAGACATAACTGTCGCAAATAGCGCCGGCAAAATAATATCTGTCGGGTTTGATGCCCCATGCTTTAAACTAATCGCAATGACGGTTGTCGGAATAAGTGTGACCGCTGCTGTATTCAGCGCGAGAAAGGTCACCATCGAGCGGCTTGCTGTATCTTGATCCCCGTTTAGCTTTTTCAGCTCCCGCATCGTTTTCAGGCCGATTGGCGTGGCCGCATTGCCAAGTCCGAAAAAATTAGCCGCCATGTTTGATGCAATATAGCCAAATACCGGGTGTCCATCCGGTATTTCTGGAAAAAGCCGTCCAAGCAGCGGCTGAACAGTATTTGCCAGTGTTTTGACCATTCCTGCCTTTTCCGCTGTATTCATTACACCGGTCCAAAACAGGAGAATGCCCGCGAGTGAAAGCGCCAATTCAATGGACTGCCCCATTGACTGAAAAAGAGCCTCGTTGACGTCCGCCATCGTTCCGTTTACAGCCGCAAAAAGAAAACCGCTCAGCATTAAAAAAGCAAACGCCGCGCTTACCATACGATCAGCTCCTTTTTGATTTTTGTCCAAAAAGATGGCGGGCTGCTTTTCGTTCGATAAACGGGGGTGGACGCTTTTTTTTCTGTTCCGATCCACAATTCAGCCGTTCCTTTTTTATTAGAACTGAGTACAATCCGAAGATAAGCCGATTTTTTTTCCTCAGAGGTCATCGGATAACGGACCTGTTTTTTTGCATAAAAGGATTCGGCTTCCCCCGGTACTGAAAACGGCGTTTTTCCGACGATGACTGTTTGTTTATAAGAAGAAAAGGCATAGTCAAAAAGAGAGGTATGATCCAGCCAGTCATTTGGTGCATTCAAAGTCACTGCGACTACTCCCATACTGTTTTCTTTAGCCGTTGTCACAAGCGTGCGGCCCGATATTTTTGTGAAACCAGTTTTTCCGCCCGTGATGATGCCTCCGTTCCGGACGAGCCGATGCTTATTTTCCCATACACGAACCGGCTTACTTTTTGTTTTATATACGCTGGTCGAAACAATTTTTCTATATGTTTCATTTTTCATCGCCGCTGCTGTTAAAAGGGCCATATCGTAGGCAGTTGAATAATGGGCAGGGTCATCGAGGCCATGCGGATTCATAAATGACGTGTTGCGCATGCCGAGTTTTTTTGCTTTTTCATTCATCAAAACGACGAACTCCTCGGTTGACCCCCCAACATATTCGCTAATTGCCGTAGCCGCATCGTTTCCTGAGCGAAGCATTAATCCATAAACAAGCTCTTCAAGCGTCAGCTTGTCCCCTTTTTCCATATAAATACTAGAGCCTTCTACTTGACGGGCACGATCACTAATTGAAACTGTTTCTTTGAGCTGGCCGGATTCAACGGCAAGCAGCGCCGTCATGATTTTTGTAATGCTGGCGATCGGACGACGTACATGTGCATCTTTTTGGACCAAAACCCGCCCGCTTTCCATATCCATTAACACCGCATTTTGAGCTGAAAGAGACAGTTCTGCTCTTATGACCGATGGCATCATGACCAGCCCCAGGAGCAGCATGAAAGCGAACAGCTTTCGTTTCTTCATGGGCCCGCTCCTCTCCTTTTTCACTACTATATGAAAAAAGAAAGACGAGCATGACTATTCGTCGAGCGCTTCTTCAAATCGACCGAAAAACAGATCCGCTTCTTGCTGCATAGGAATGTCGCCTTCTTCCAACGGCGGCAAATCGGTAATGCTTTTCAACTGAAAGGCATCCAGAAATTCAGTCGTTGTGGCATATAAAATCGGCCGGCCTGGGGCATCTGCACGTCCCGCTTCTTCAATGAGTCCGCGCGCGCACAGTGTCGCAATCGGCCTGTCAGTCTTGACTCCGCGGATATCTTCTACTTCAATACGTGTAACCGGCTGGTTGTACGCAATGATCGCCAGTGTTTCTAAAGCGGCTTGGGACAGTGTTTTTGGTGATGGCTTTTCAGCGAGCTGCTGAATATATGCTGCATTTTCTTTTTTCGTCATCATCCGGTATTCATCTCCAAATGATGTAATCATGATGCCTCTTGCTTCATCCTGTATAAGTGAGTCCGCCATCGACTGGAGAATCTTTGTTAGTTCGTCTATTTGAATATTAAGAACAGCCGCCATTTGGCCAGCAGTCAGTCCTTCGTCTCCCGCTGCAAAAAGCAGGCTTTCAATAATGCTTTCATTTGTCATGTTTCGTTTCCTCCAGCCGTCACATATAGATCGGCAAAATTCCCTTTTTGCGAGACCACAATCTCGTTTTGCTTCATTAATTCTAAAATAGCCAGAAAACTGACAACGAGTTCATTCCGTTCATTTGAATCAAACAAGTCATCAAACCGGATTGGCTCTTTAGAAGCCCATAATTTTTCTTTGAGTATCTTCATTCTTTTTTCCACCGACAGTTCTTCCCGCCGGACGGTCGCTTTTGGCGGCACCGCCAATTTTTTACGACGTGTCATTTTTTGAAATGCACCAAGCATATCGAAAATCGACACATTCAGCGGTCCTTCTGCGTTTGATGAAAAAAGCTGGTCTGCAGGCGGCCTTGAAAAAAGCTTTGTCCGTTCTTCTTCTAACTCATGCAGCCTGCCAGCTGCTTCTTTATATTTTTTATATTCTATTAATCGGCGGGCCAATTCATCTCTCGGATCTTCTTCGTCCATATAGTCCTCTTCTTCTGACGAGTGATCCGGCAAAAGCGAACGGCTTTTCATCGCAATTAATGTTGCAGCCATGACGAGGTATTCGCTCGCTACATCAAGCTCAAGCTGCTGCATCGTGTTCACATATGATAAGTATTGATTCGTAATTTCCGCTGCAGGAATATCGTATATGTCTATTTCAAGCTGCTGAATTAAATGAAGCAGCAAATCAAGCGGTCCTTCAAACGAATCAATTTTCACTTTATATTCCATCATTCGCTCTCCTGTACTTATTACATTTTTAGCATCCCATCAAGTATAGTCTATTTCACGTGTTCTTTCAGCGTTTATAGTTGAAAATATGGCCAAAACATGATACTCTTAAAACTAATCCGACCACTTGACTGGGGGAAAATGAATGTATTCGTATCCAGTGCCTTATCTTGCCTTTTTGGCACACTTTCATATTGACCGTGATTATTTTGAATGTCACGAGCTGTTAGAAGAACATTGGAAGGAAACAGACGGCGCCCGTGATTCCATTTGGGTCGGCTTCATTCAGTCCGCTGTTTTTTTATATCATTACCGGCGTGGAAATACGGCCGGAGCGCTTCGCATGGCGCAAAAAACATTGCGCTGCTTTAGCCGTAATGAGCAGGCACTGATCCAGCTTGGCATTGATCCGGAACAATTTTTGTTCTCCATCCGGCAAGCGGCTGATAAGATGAAAAACGGTGCTCCATTCAAGCCGATTGCTATTCCCATCACAGATGAACGGCTTGAAAAAGAGTTCAGGCATTTTGCCAAGACCTTTCATCCGGAGTTGAATGAACGATTTTTAACAGATAAACATTTGCTGCGTGACCGCACTGACGTGTTAGAAGCCCGTGCAGCGGCCATCGCATTAAAAAAAGCCGGTAAGATGACGATGTAATCGTCCTTTACCGGCTTTCTTTCATACATTTTTCGAAAAATCGGTTCGTTGCCTCATTTGGGGCAACGGTCCGGTCCGAAAATAATTTTGTCACAGCCACAATCATTTCCGTTCCAATTCCTTCATCGCGGAAAGACGGATTGACCGCAATATGCAAAATTTCAGCTTTCGTTTCGCTGACGGCGACACCAATAACTCCGACAAGATCCTCGTCCACTTTCCAAAGAAACAACTGTCTGTTATCACCTGATTCGTAACACTCAATTGTTTCTTTCAGTGTGCGCAGCTCTTTCTCGCGAGGCATATAGGAGAGCAAGCCCATCGCAATTTTCTTAAACGCCTTTTTATATCGAATCAGCATATAAAATCCCTCTTCAATTAGCAGGATTTACCTGCTTACTATCGCCACGTTTCTTATCTTACTAAATCCGAAGCACAATCGCAAGAACATTCCTTTAATTTACAATAAAAATCCAGTAATATAGTCCCCATCCAAATGCCATCACTGTTAATATAACAAGTAAAATAATATTGTTTTTCATTTTACATGTCCTCGGTCAGTTTGTTTGCGGCAGCCCAAGCGGCAAGTCTAATTTTATTAAATCATCAAATGTTTCGCGGCGAATAACCAGCTTCACTTCGCCTTTTTCAGCAAATACAACCGGCGGACGTGGAATTCGGTTATAATTATTAGCCATTGAATAGCCGTATGCTCCAGTACAAAACATAGCAAGCAGATCACCGGTTTCCGCTTTTGGAAGCGGCAAATCCCAAATAAGCATGTCTCCAGATTCACAGCATTTTCCAGCTATCGAAACAGTTTCTTCAATCGGATCGTTCATCCGATTCGCCAGTACTGCTTCGTATTTCGCTTCATATAAAGCCGGACGGATGTTATCACTCATGCCGCCATCAACAGCCAAATATTTGCGCACATTCGGCACATCCTTTACCGATCCCGTTTCATAAATGGTAATACCGGCATCGCCAACAAGAGATCGGCCAGGCTCAATCCAGATTTCCGGCATCGTGAGCCCGCATTTTTTCGTTTCATTTTGTACTTTGCGAATAATTTCTTCAACGTATGCAGCGGGTTCAAGCGGATCATCTTCAGCTGTGTAACGAATGCCAAAACCGCCGCCCAAATTCAGCACTTCTGATTCGAACGACAGTCGATTGTGCCAATCTGCCAATTTGCCGATAATTTTCTCGGCAGCAAGGACAAAACCGGTCGTTTCAAAAATTTGCGACCCGATATGGCAGTGAAGACCCAGCACATGAATAAACGGCTTTTTAAGCGCAATGGTTAACGCTTCTTCCGCTTGGCCATTATTTAAATCAAAGCCGAATTTTGAATCTTCCTGGCCGGTTAAAATATAATCATGTGTGTGTGCTTCAATCCCTGGTGTAATACGCAGCAAAATGTTCATCACCTGATTGCGCGCTTCACTGATCTCTCCGATCATGTTCAGTTCATGAAAATTGTCGACCACAATGCAGCCTATGCCCGTATCAAACGCCATTTCAAGCTCTTCACGACTTTTATTATTTCCATGAAAATGAATACGCTCTGCCGGAAAGCCCGCTTTTTGGGCCGTGTACAATTCACCCCCTGAAACAACATCAAGAGAAAGCTCTTCCTGCTCCGCCAGCTGCATCATGGCGACCGATGCAAATGCTTTGCTTGCATACGCCACTTGCGCGGTTACACCCAATTTGTCAAACGTCCGTTTAAATCCTCTCGCACGCTCGCGAATAAGTGCAACGTCATATAAATAAAGCGGCGTGCCAAACTGAGCGGCTGCTTCCACCACATCAACACCGCCAATTTCCAAATGTCCGCGGTCATTTACAGCCGCTGTTCCATATCTATGCATATGTATAATCGCCCCGTTCTATTATCGTTATGCCGTTTGCCCGGCATGAGAATAAAAGTACTATATCATACATTCACCCCCTGCTCAATATATGAAAAATCACCGGTCAGTGAGAATCCATCCGGTTAATTTCCGGGATTCCCGTCTGTTCCGGTGCCTGTCGTCTGATCAAAATCGCCCAAAGAGAAGCAGCGTCAAAAGGAATAAGCGGCCATAAATACGGGGCTCCGAACGGCTTTAGGCGAACAAGGTATAAAAAAACGAGCATCATGGAAACGACAAATCCAACCGGACCGAAGAAAGCGACAGCCACGAGCATAAAAAGACGCGTCATTTTATTCGCCAGCCCCAGCTCATAGCTCGGCGTTGAAAACGTGCCAATAGATGCAATGGCTGTGTACAGGACGACTTCCGGTACGAAAAGCCCTGTATCAATGGCAATCTGTCCAATCAAAATGGCAGCAACGAGGCCCATTGCAGTTGAAAGCGGCTGAGGGGTATGAATTGAGGCAACGCGGAGCCATTCAATCCCTATATCTGCAATAAAAAGTTGAGCGGCAAGCGGAATCTTCGTTTCTTCATTCGGACCGATAAAAGAAAGCGCCTGTGGAAGCATGTCAGGATGTTCTGAAAACAGGAGCCAAAGCGGCAATAAAAATAGTGACATCCACAAACCTGTAAAACGAAGCAGCCGAATGAATGTCCCCGCAGCAGGCAGCTGCCGATACTCTTCTGCATGCTGCATATGCTGCAAATAAGTAGCTGGCATAATCATGACGGCAGGAGAAGTATCCGTATATAAAAGTACGTGCCCCTCCATCAAATGGGCCGCGGCAATATCCGCGCGTTCTGTATACCGGACAAGCGGAAATGGATTGTAGTGCTGTTTAATTAAGAATTCTTCTATTGTTTTGTCTGCCATTGGCGTACCAACTGTTCCAATGGACTCCACTTCTTTTTTTATTTTATTAACCAGATCCTTTGATGCAACACCGTCCATGTAACCGACAGCAACATCCATTTTCGAAATTTTCCCTGCTTTCATCATTTCAAACCGGAGCCGGCCGTCCCGGATTCTTCTTCTCGTAAGAGCCGTATTCACAATAATGTTTTCAACAAATCCATCACGAGAGCCCCGGACCACTTTTTCCGTGTCCGGTTCCGCCGGCTGCCGGCCCGGGTAACTTCTTACATCTATTATAAATAAGGCGTCCGGCACCGCAATAACAATCAGTCCAGACATAAGCGCCACCGGCAATTTAGAAAAGTCATCAACTTCTTCGACTGCCTGATGAACGAGATGCTCCTTGACCAAAACGGCGGACGATTCATTTTGCTTTTTTTCAAGTGACAAGAGCGATTCGATAATCTCGATGATAAATCGAGTATCACAAAGCCCATTAATAAAATAAAGATGAAGCGGCTCCCCGGCCACTGTAAGCCGCCTTACGCCTGTATCAAAGCTTTTGCCAAGCCCTGCTTCTTTTGCTAAATACGCATCAATTTTTTCAGGCCTGATCATTGTAATGCCTCCTTTTACATCGGTGAAAATACAATCCATTGAATGAGTGAGCCGGTCATTTTGCCAAGTGCCACAGCCATCATCAAAATGTTAATCTCGGCATAAACACCCGCTCTCCTAGCTAGTATCGGAAAGACATTTAATACCTCTGTTAATGCTGCTGCTGCCATACCGATAAATAATCCGCTAAATAAACCGATAAACGCGGTGGTAAAAGCCGGCCAATGTAGATGCACATTAAAAATGTGCAAAAGTGTCCCTGCTACTACACCGAGGACCAGTGACCGCTCATACAATTGAATGGATGATTTTGTTTTTGTCGCCGACATCAGCCTTGGAATAACCCCAAGAACTGTAATAAACGCAACGTATCCCGCACCTGTGGCCAACCCACCGCATAAACCTAAAAAAAGGATGATGGCAATGGTCATTTTACGGCTGATCCTTTTCATTGGCGGCAAGATAACTGTTAATATCTTCTTCATATTTGAACATTTCCAAGTCAAGCGGACCCGGCTCTTCATTCAACCGCTTTTGCCAAAGCCGGTTGAAAAATAAAATCATCCCAAGACCGAGACCGATCGAATAGGGGATTTGCAGCAAGAGCGGCTGTTCGTTTTTTACACCCGTTATTTTTTCATATATTAGCACATGTACTTTTTGCATCGATACGTCTTCATGAAAATTCATAATTGTCAGTGCAGCACCCGTAAATAACACAATCCAAACAAGCGCTATTTTCCAAAAAGAAGCCGGCGTATTTGCCGGCTGAAGGCTGACAATAGATTCAGTTTCGCCTGCAATGACGACTTGTGTATCCGGGAACTCTGTTTTTAACGCATGAATCACATCAAGAACTGTTACGATGACTACGTTGCCGGCTGATGGCTGAACCGTTTTAATAACGAGCTTTTCTAAAATCGGCTGCGCTTCTTCACCCACCTCTGCTTCGGCCACATCAAAAAAAGAAATGCGCCGTTCGTCAAGGCGAACATGGCGCTTTAAACTGATGTATACGATTTGCTCCATAGCAGCACCTCCGCTTTTTACGAAGTTTCCCCGTGGCTGCTATTTTTTATTCATATCCTCCCTCAGACTTTTGATAATCTGCTTTTCAAGCCTTGATACCTGCACTTGAGAAATGCCCAGCCTGTTTGCGGTTTCCGCCTGGGTACAGTCTTTAAAAAACCGGAGAAATACAATAAGCCGGTCACGTTCAGGCAGCTTTTCAACCGCTTCTTTAACGACCAGTGAGTCAAACCACTCTGCTTCTGGCGCTGCAAGTTGGTCAAGCAGCGTGATCGGTTCACCTTCATTTTCATAGACTGTTTCATGAATCGAAGCCGGACGCCTTGAAGATTCCTGCGCCATCAGTGCTTCTTCCATCGAAATATCGAGTTCCGCGGCTAGTTCCTGAACCGTGGGCGGACGCCCAGTCTGTGCCATAAACGCTTCTCGTTCACGCCTCATTTTTCCAGCCGTTTCTTTTAAGCGTCTGCTTACCTTCACTTCACCGTCATCACGCAAAAAGCGCTGAATCTCGCCAATAATCATCGGAACTGCGTATGTTGAGAACTTCACGT
This sequence comes from Domibacillus sp. A3M-37, assembly GCF_024213455.1. Classification (NCBI taxonomy): domain Bacteria; kingdom Bacillati; phylum Bacillota; class Bacilli; order Caryophanales; family Bacillaceae; genus Domibacillus; species Domibacillus sp. A3M-37. Next base: position 131,626 of record NZ_JANAVL010000007.1, read on the forward strand.
TGTAGGAGAGATCAAACTTATCAATGCACTTGATTAAGCCGATGCAGCCAATTTGAAACAAATCTTCTGATTCATGGCCGCGGTTTAAGAATCGATGCACAACCGACCAGACGAGACGCGTATTCCATTCTACCAGCTTATTGCGCGCTTCGACGTCGCCGGCCTGACTTTTTTCAATCAGCCCTTTCACTTCACCATCGGACAGCTGCACAGCCTGTTTCATCGGATTACTTCCTGTCCTTTAAACACAGTTAACACGCTTTCCAGCCAGTCGTTTTTTGAACCGGACGACTGTTCCTGAGGAGGTACTTGATTCGATTTCCAGCCGGTCTGTAAAGTGTTCCATAATCGTAAAGCCCATACCAGCTCTTTCCATTTCAGGCCTTGTCGTAAAGAGGGGTTCTTTCGCTTGCTCGATATTGCCGATTCCCTGCCCTTCATCACGCACAACTACATCGATTTCCCCGTCTTCAATCGTTGCACTAATATAAACAATTCCAGCCGGGTTGCTGTCGTACCCATGAATAATTGCATTGGTCACAGCTTCTGAAACAGCTGTTTTTAATTCAGCTAAATCATCCACTGTCGGATTGAGTTTTGCCGCAAAAGACGCAACCGCTACACGCGAAAACGCTTCATTTTCGCCAAGTGCATTAAACGATACGTTCATAGCGTTTTGCATGACGATTCCCCCAATCGATCCAGTGCTTCTTGTTCAGTTTGATCCACATACATAATTTTAAACAATCCTGAAAGCTGAAACAGCCGTTTCACTTGCGTATTTAACCCGCAGACTGTCACACTTCCGCCCATTTCATTTACTTGCCGGTAGCGGCCTAAAATAACACCGAGACCCGAACTATCCATGAAAGGAAGACCCGACAAGTTCCAAATCAGGTGCTGCGATTGATTCATGTCTATTTGTTGTTCCGTAAATTCCTTTACCTGCTCGGAATAATAATGATCAAGCTCCCCTGTCAGTCGGATGATAAGAACTTTCCCTTGTGCTTCTGCTTTCATGGTTACCATCGTAATTCCTCCTTTATGTGCTGATACGTTCAATTCTTTTTCTAAGAGCCTTTTTCCTTCTTGTTGCCAAAACTAGAAAAAAGCTCTTATTTTTCGACAAAAAAAGGACTGACAATTGTCAGTCCCGAATTACTTTATGAATGAGTGTCGGCCGGTCTACTTTTTCTGGTGAAAACCGGTACGCCTGTTTTACTTTTTTCATGGAGTTTTCTGCTGATTCTGAATCTGCATGAAGGGTCACAAGCACGTCCCCTTTTTGAACGGTATCCCCGATTTTTTTCTTTAGTGTAATACCGACGGCGTGATTAATCTCATCCTCTTTCGTTGCGCGCCCTGCTCCTAAGTACATGGCAGCTGTCCCGATGGATTCCGCATCAATTTCCGCTACAAACCCTTCTTCATCGGCTGTAACATCTACATGGAATTTTGCCTGCGGAAGCTTCGTTGTGTCATCAATCATGCTGACATCACCGCCTTGCGCGATGATAAACTGGCGGAACGCTTCGAACGCCTGTCCATTTTCAAGGTTGGCTTCAAGTGTGGTACGCGCTTCGTCATAATCGCTAAATGCACCGGCAAGAACCGTCATGTGCGAAGCAATTTCAAGTGACAAATCCCGCAAGTCGTCTACTTTCGCTCCTTGTAAAATATCAACGGCCTCTTTAATTTCATTGGCGTTGCCTACTTCAAATCCGAGCGGCTGGTTCATGTCGCTAATGATCGCCACTGTTTTACGGCCTAGATTATTGCCAATCGCAACCATCTCTTTTGCCAACGCTTCTGAATCTTCGAGTGTTTTCATAAACGCCCCAGAACCGGTTTTTACATCAAGTACAATGCTGTCCGCACCGGAGGCAAGCTTTTTACTCATAATTGAGCCCGCAATAAGCGGAATGGCCTCAACTGTTGCTGTCACATCCCGAAGTGCGTACAATTTCTTATCGGCTGGCGCCAAATTGCCGGTTTGTCCTGCAACCGCTAGCTTGTATTTATTGACATTGTCAATAAACTTCTCTTTCGACATTTCGATTTGCAGCCCATCGATCGCTTCCAGCTTATCGAGCGTCCCGCCGGTATGACCGAGGCCGCGGCCGGACATTTTTGCGACCGGCACGCCGGCTGAAGCGACAAGCGGGCCGACAATAAATGTTACCTTATCACCCACGCCCCCTGTTGAGTGCTTGTCTACTTTATGCCCTTGAATGCCGGACAGATCAATTGTTTCACCAGAATCCACCATCGCTTTTGTGAGAACGGCCGTTTCCCGCGGATTCATTCCTTGAAAATAGATCGCCATCATAAAAGCGGACGCCTGATAATCCGGGATATCGCCTTTTGTATAGCCTTCAACAAAAAATTGAATTTCTTCATCTGTTAACGCTTGGCCATTACGCTTGTTGTGTATAACATCGACCATTCTCATCTCATGATCACACCTTTACAAAGATTGGACAATCTCTTTTACGTAAGCAAGGAAATCCGCGCGTACTTTTTCTGTCGTTTCAATCACTTCCTCGTGCGCAAGCGGCTGATCTAAGATTCCTGCAGCCATATTGGAAATGCATGAAATGCCCAGCACGTTCATGTTGCTGTGACGCGCGACGATGACTTCCGGCACCGTTGACATTCCAACCGCGTCCGCTCCAAGTACACGCGCCATACGAACTTCAGCCGGCGTTTCATATACTGGTCCAGTGTTCCCTGCATAGACCCCTTCTTTCACCATAATACCCACTCGCGCTGCTGCTTCTTTCGCCAGCTTCCGCAGTTCACGGCTATACGCTGTGGACATATCCGGAAAACGAACGCCCAGACGGTTATCGTTTTTCCCGATAAGCGGGTTGCCGCCCATTAAATTTAAATGGTCTGAAATAAGCATTAAGTCGCCCGGCTCAAATGATTCATTCACGCCGCCTGCTGCATTTGTGACAATCACGGTTTCGATGCCAAGTGCTTTCATCACACGTACCGGAAATGTTACTTGCTCAAACGTATAGCCTTCGTAATAATGAAAGCGTCCCTTCATCGCTGTGACGATTTTGCCGGACAACGTGCCGATGACCAGCTCTCCCGCATGGCCTTCTACAGTAGAAACCGGGAAGTGGGGGATTGTTTCATATGGAATCGTAACGGCATTTTCCACTTCATCGGCCAGCACACCTAGACCCGAACCTAAAATGAGCCCAATTTCCGGTGTTTGATTAAGCTTCTCATTTAAAAACTGCGCTGCTTCGTTAATGTGTTCGAAGTTCATCGTAATTCCTCCATAAAACTTTTTCCGTACTCAGGCATTGTGACGTTAAAGTTGTCGGCAATCGAAGCACCGATGTCCGCAAATGTTTCACGCAAGGCAAGTTCTTCGCCCTGTGCAAATGCTTTTGAAAATACAAGAAGCGGCACGTATTCACGTGTATGGTCCGTTCCATGATGAATCGGATCATTACCATGATCAGCTGTTAAAATAAGCAGATCATTTTCATTCAATTTATCCAGCAGTTCCGGCAGACGCGCATCAAACTCTTCCAGCGCTTTTCCGTATCCTTCCGGGTCACGGCGATGTCCAAATAAAGCATCAAAATCAACAAGATTCAAAAACGACAAACCTGTAAAATCTTTTTCCGCCACTCCAATAAATTTGTCCATTCCATCCATGTTTGACGTTGTACGAATCGCTTCTGTTACTCCTTCTCCGTCATAAATGTCCGCAATTTTCCCAACGGCAATAACATCGAATGATGCGTCTTTCAGTTCATTCATCACAGTGCGGCCAAACGGCTTAAGTGCATAATCGTGGCGGTTTGAAGTACGCTTGAAATCCCCCGGTTCGCCGAGAAATGGGCGGGCAATCACACGTCCGACCATATAATCGCCTGTTTTTGTCATCGCACGTGCTGTTTCACAAATACTATATAATTCATCAAGCGGGACAATTTCTTCATGTGCGGCAATTTGCAGGACGGAATCTGCTGATGTATAAACAATCAATGCCCCTGTTTTCATATGTTCTTCGCCAAGCTCATCTAAAATTTCCGTTCCACTGGCCGGCTTATTACCAATCACTTTACGACCGGACTTTTCTTCCAGCTCCCGGATCAATGAGGACGGAAATCCATCTGGAAATACTTGAAAAGGGGTTTGAATATTAAGGCCCATGATTTCCCAATGACCCGTCATCGTATCTTTTCCGTTTGATGCTTCCTGCATTTTCGTCCAAAAAGCAGCCGATTTTTCCATCTTTTTAATTCCTTGAATTTCTTTAATGCTGGATAAACCAAGTGCCTCCATATTTGGCATATTCAATCCGTTCATTCTTTCAGCAATATGACCGAGTGTGTCAGCGCCTTCATCCCCGAACATAGAGGCATCCGGTGCTTCTCCAATTCCAACTGAGTCGAGAACGATTAAGTGAATCCGTTTAAACGAATGATCCATTTTTCCGTTTCTCCCTTCTGATCCATTGTATTCTTATTTTTACCCTGACTGCCTGACAGATAACCTGTAAAACGTTAATTGTCAGAAGTCTGACTTCTCTTTTTTAGTATAATCCATTTGTACATAAAATACAAAATGCGCCCGAAAAATTTTTCAGGCACGGGGGTGAAACTGACTATATACATCTTTTAACCTCGTTTTTGTCACATGCGTATAAATTTGAGTAGTTGAAATGTCCGCATGGCCAAGCATTTCCTGCACCGCCCGCAAATCTGCACCGTTTTCCAGTAAATGTGTAGCAAACGAATGGCGGATCGTATGCGGTGTTAACTCTTTCTCAATCGTCGCTTTTTTGGCCATTGCTTTAATGACTTTCCAAAACCCTTGGCGCGTCAGCCGCTGCCCATAATGATTTAAAAATAGTGCTTCATCACGTCGTTTAGTGGAAACAAGTTTCGGACGGCCGCTTTGCAAGTATCGCTCAATGGCTTCCAGTGCATGGCTTCCAACGGGAATAATCCGCTCTTTGCCGCCTTTTCCAGTGCAGCGGACAAACCCCATTGTGATATGAACATCTTCTTTATTTAAAGACGTTAATTCACTAACGCGCAAACCAGATGCGTACATCAGCTCAATCATCGCTTTATCCCGCATGCCCAGCGGCGTCGTCGTGTCAGGTGCGGCAAGCAATGCTTCCGTTTCTTCCATGTTTAATACTTTCGGAAGCGTACGGCCGGATTTAGGCGTTTCAATATGATGTGTCGGATCATGCGCGCTGATCCGGTCTTGAATTAAAAAGTGATGAAAGGAGCGAATCGTTGAAATATGGCGGGCAATTGTTTTAGCTGATTTCCCCTGGTCTTTCAGCTGTTCCAAAAAATGCAAAATATGGAGCCGCTGAATATCTGGCATCTTGATCTGCTCTACTTTTTCCATATACTCTGTATAATGGCGGAGATCACGCCGATAAGCCGAAATCGTGTTATCTGAAAGCCCTTTTTCAACAAGCGAAAAATGCAAAAAATCATTTACATGGTCATTCATACATACACCTCCTTCATTATAAAAAAACCTTCCGATTGGAATCGAAAGGTTTATTCTGCGTGCTGCTTTTCCAAATCTTCCTGCTCATCTTCTTGCTCTTTCGAATGGCATCTGCTGCAAATGCCATGAAACGTCAGGCGGTGATCTTTAATTTTAAAATTCCATCTGCTTTCAACAATCGCTTCTACATCATCCAGCAAATCTTCTTGAATCTCATCCACCGCTCCGCATTCAATACAGACGAGATGATGGTGAAAGTGCGCTGCGCCTTCCTGGCGAAGATCGTAGCGGGAGACACCGTCTCCAAAATTTATTTTATCAACCACTTTGAGTTCATTTAATAATTCGAGCGTTCTGTAGACTGTAGCCAACCCAATTTCCGGTGCTTTTTCTTTAACGAGGAGGTACACGTCTTCAGCGCTTAAATGGTCCTCTTCATGTTCAAGAAGAACACGCACAGTAGCTTCGCGCTGCGGTGTTAATTTATAGCTTGCTGAGTGCAGCTGTTTTTTTATTCGGTCAATCCGGCTTTCCATTTTTGTCCCCTCCCTCGCCGATGTACTCTTTATTATAACAAAAGGCGCCAATGAATCAAAAGAATTTATTTACAAGAATATTCATAAACTGGCTCGAGATAAATGCCTCCGTTAACGAAGCAAGCAAAATGGCTGCTGCTCCCCCGCCGGCATAGCCTACATAAACGAGAAAACTTTTCGCTATCGGGATGGGCATCGTCTGGCGTGTTGTAATTTTTTGAACGAGACGGATCGAACAAGACGCGGACATCACTGCGGTAAATAAAAAAACAGGGACAAGAATTACATTTTGTGGCAAAATCGCTAAAAGCGATAGAAAAAGCCCGTCCCATTTCATTTGTTGAATAAGAAATCCGACTGAAAAGCCCGTCACTGCTCCTTTTAAAAAAAGAAGAATAAAAATGAGCGGCAATCCGATAATCGATATGCCCGCCACCCACATTGCACCGGTAAACTTTAAATTGTGAATCAAGCTTTCAACGAAAAGATCGGCCGGATTCGCCACAGTGCCGGCTGAAGATTGACCGAAAAACTCTTTTACATAGGAATACAATTCGGATTTTTGCACCGGCTCCATGCTGTTGACCGTCATCGCGCCAAAAGCCGTACCAGTCATAAACAACACTGCTGAAAATAAATACAGTGCCGCTCTTTTTTGAATATGATCGATGATGGCAGTCCACATAAATGGAGGCCCCCTCTCTTCTCGCACTATATGAAAGGGAGCCTGTTATTATGCCAGCCCGTTTAAACGGATATATTGAAGTGCCCAGAGCGTTTTCGCATCAAAAATCCGCTCTTCTTTTGCAAGCTGTTCCGCTTCTGAGAGCGTCACTTCCATTAACTCAACAAACTCGTCTTCATCCGCAGCAAGTCCTCCTTCGACCTTCTCCAGCCCTTCCGCCAAAAACACGTGAACGAGTTCATCCGCAAACCCTGGTGATGTGTAAAAAGACTGAACGTGTGTGATACTGCCTGGACGGTAGCCTGTTTCTTCTTCAAGCTCTCGTTCTGCGCAATAAGATGGTTCTTCTCCGGACTCCAATTTACCGGCCGGTACTTCAACAAGTGGACGCTCCAATGCTTTTCGGTATTGTTCTACTAAAATGATTTTCTTTTCATCGGTAATCGCGATCACGCAGACAGCACCAGGGTGTTTAATTAACTCTCGTTTTGCTTTGTTTCCATCGGGCAAAACAACATCATCGACCTGCAAGCTGATCACTTTTCCTTTAAAAACCGATTCCGTTTTCGTCGTTTTTTCTTCGAATTTATGCATCAGAGTTCCTCTTTTCTATTTTTTCCTTCCTTTATGATACACTGTATGAAAAAGGAAGGTGATTCAAGTTGAATACACGTGAAATTGGCCAGTCCGGGATTTTCGCCAGTGAACTTGGTCTCGGCTGCATGTCGATCGGGACTGAAGAAAAGCAAGCGGAAGCCATCTTAAAAACGGCACTCGACGAAGGCATTACTTATTTCGATACAGCTGATTTGTATGACTTCGGTCTCAACGAACAGCTCGTCGGCAAAACCCTTCATTCTGTCCGCGATCAAGTAGTTATTGCCACAAAAGCAGGCAACCGCTGGACAGAGTCAAAAGACAGCTGGACGTGGGATGCTTCTAAGACGTACATAAAAGAAGCGGCAAAACAAAGTTTAAAACGCCTCGGCATTGACTATATTGATTTATATCAGCTGCATGGCGGTACACTTGATGATCCGATCGATGAAACAATTGAAGCGTTTGAGGACCTAAAAGCAGAAGGATTTATCCGCGCATATGGCATTTCCTCCATCCGCCCGACCGTCATCGACCAGTATGTAAAACGATCCAACCTTTCAAATGTCATGATGCAGTACAGCATATTGGACCGCCGTCCTGAAGTACAGGCGCTTCCTATTTTAGCAGAGAATGGCGTCACTGTCGCCGCCCGTGGTCCTGTTGCGTTTGGCTTGTTAAGCAGTCAATGGCGCGATAAACTGCCGAAAGCGTCAAAAAAAGGACTCAATTGGTACACTGAAGCCGAACTGGAAACCGTATTATCAACGCTTGAAAAGAATCTGCCAGAAGGACGCACATTAAACGGCCTTGCTTTTCGCTACGTGCTTCAGCATCCCGCTGCAGCTACTGTTGTTGCCGGTGCAAGCTCCGTGGAACAGTTAAAAGAAAATGCCCGTGCGGTCCAGGAAGCTGTGCTGACGGAGGAAGAATATAAATGGATACAAGATATATCAAAAACAGCCGACTACGACGCTCATCGGCTATAAAGAAAGGGCTTGCTGCCGGTCTTTCCGCAGCTTTTTTAACGGCTGGAACGGGTTTTTATTTGTCAAACCGGATTTTGTATATTGCCAAAAAAGCGGAAGAAGCGATTACAGAACGAGAAACAAAAGCCGGCCGATACGATAAAAACGTGTATAACCAGCTTCCGAAAGAAGAAGTGTGGGTCTCATCTCTTGATGGCACCCGTCTGAAAAGCGTCTTTATTACACCAAATCCCGGCCAGCCGTACGTAATCTTTTGCCACGGTGTAACCGAACATAAAGTCAATTCTGTTAAATATATGAATGTGTTTTTAAAACGCGGTTTTAATGCTGTTCTCTTTGATCATCGCCGCCACGGGGAATCGGAAGGATCATTTACAAGCTATGGACATTTTGAAAAACATGACTTAAAAGCAGTTGTTGATGAACTCGTCCGCCGTGAAGGTGCGGACGTTCGTTTCGGCATTCACGGCGAATCAATGGGTGCGGTCACTCTTTTATTATACGCTGGCACCTTAGAAGACAAAGCGTCTTTTTACGTGGCGGACTGTCCGTTTTCAGACTTCCGCAAACAAGTGCAGCATCAAATAAAGCGTGAACTTGGCTTTTCACCGCCGTTTTTCATGACGATCGCCGAATGGGCCGTCTGGCTGCGCGGCCGCTATAAAATGGCAGAACTGTCGCCGCTTAAAGCCGTTGGAGACATTAAAAATCCAGTTTTATTCATTCATAGCAAAGAGGATGATTTTATTTTACCGGATATGACGGAAGCGCTGTTTAATGCAAAAAAAGGACCAAAGCAGCTGTTTATGGCAGAAAATGGTATACACGCCCAATCTTATAATGAAAACCCGGAAGAGTACGAAAAAGCGATTGATCGCTTTTTATCAGAATTCCATTTGAACCCATAATAAAAGGAGCCTATAAGAGGCTCCTTTTATTTTTTGAAAAAAGCGGTACGGCCAATTCGCTCAACGGTTTTCGGAAACAGTGAATGAATTCGGCTGCCGGCTGCCATCCAGCGGGGCATATTTACTTCCCGCACCGGACGGCCAATAACGTCCACTATTTTCCGGGCGACGTCTTCTGGATCAAGCATAAACTTGCCTGCGTTCTTCACATACGTTCCGTCCGGATCGGCCTGGTCGAAAAATGGTGTTGCGATTGGTCCCGGGTTAATGGCGGTGACAAAGATACCAAACTGGCCCATTTCCATCCTCAGGCTGTTTGTATAGCCAAGGACAGCATGTTTTGTCGCTGCATAAACCGCTGATTTTGGTGTCGCCATTTTGCCTGCCTGTGAGGCAATATTAATGATATGTCCGCTTTTTCGTGCCATCATTTGTGGCATCACCTGTTCACAGCATGTTATGAGTCCGGTTACATTCACGTCGATCATTTGCTTCGTCTCATCCGATTTTGATTCATGCGCCCATGTAAAATAACCAACGCCTGCATTATTAATGAGTACGTCCACAGTGCCAACCTGGCTAAACACATGTTCAATTGCCTGCCGGTCCGTTACATCAGCCTGGAAAATTCGGACGGAACCTGTTTGCTGACTGAGTTCGTTTTGCAGCTGTTTTAAACGGTCCAGTCGTCTGGCAATGAGCACAATGTGAAAACCTTCTAATGACGCTATTTTTGCCAGCTCCAAACCGAGTCCGGACGTGGCACCAGTGATAACGATCACTTCCTGCCTGTTACGACCCATAGTAATAAATCGCCCCATTTTCAATCCGGTCCACGTGAATGCTTCCCTGCTCAAACAAATAATCAAATTGACCGACAGTTTCAGACAGCGTTAAGCCGGTTTCTTTTTTATACACTTCCGGAAACAGCCCAACGCATACTTCAAAAACGGTCATAGGCTGATTACGCAGCATGGACAAAACGAGCGCCGCCCGTTCGCGCTGCCGCTCAAAACGGCGCTCGAGCAATGGATGAAGGGATGTAATCTCATTTCCATGGCCGGTCATCGCACAATGAAGATCAAGCTCCATCATTTTCTTCAATGAGTGTTTGTATTGAAGCAATGACTTTGCCCGCTTTCCTCCCGGCTCCATTGGCGGTTCAATTAACGGATTGGACGAAACGGTTTTTAAAATATGATCGCCGGCTAACAGCAGCCCATCTTTTTCACGATAAAAAACGAGATGGCTCTGCGCATGACCTGGTGTTTCAAATACACGAAAATCGGACAGGCCCGGCAATGCATCTCCTTCTTTTAAAAAACCATGCAGCTCACTGCTTTGTGAGCCGAAACGCAGTGTCTTTTCCAAATTGTTCGCAATCTTGCGCATTTCCGCCGGAACACCGAACTCATCAAACAATTCGAGAAAAAATTCTTTTCGCCAATTCATAAATGGCTCATTGTACGACAGCCAATTTTTTCCGTATTCATGCCCGTAAATGTCCACTTGAAATTGATCCAAGAGGCCGATATGATCAGGATGATGATGTGTCAGGATCACTTGCTCGATATCCGACAATTTGTAACCTGCTTCTTTTAAGCCGGTTTCAAAAATCGCTTTTGCTTCCGGTGTATTTATGCCCGCATCCACAAGTGTCAGACGATCGCCTTTCACAATATATGTATTAACATCGCCGATTGGAAAAGGTGTCGGCACTGTGATTTTTATAATATCTCCATATGATTGAATTCCCATGTTGTCCACCTCACACATTTTTAAAATGCTGCCTTAATTATACAGTGTATCGCTTCATTAGTGAATTGTCATTCATTTCTCTTTCTTCTCTTGACAGATACGTGATTATTCCTCATAATCACTTGAAAAGTCAAAATGTTTAGGCAACAGGGAGGAATTAGATTGAAAGCAGTTTTTGTCGGCGCAGGCTCTATGGCTGAGGCCATTATCGCCGGAGCATTAAAAAGCGGAGCGCTGCAAGCGGATCATACATATGTCACAAACAAAACAAACGACGCCCGTCTCCGGCATCTCGCTGAAGAATTTGGTGTTCAAGCCGGATACGAAGCGGGAGTTGCTTTGCAGGATGCAGACATCATTGTCCTGGCGATGAAGCCAAAAGATGCAGAAGCCGGGCTTCAAAGCATTCGATCTTTTATTCATGAAAGATCAGTCATCATCAGCTTGCTTGCAGGTGTCAGCATCGATTTTATGGAAGAAACGATTGGAAAGCCGTGTGCGATTATCCGCTCTATGCCGAATACGTCAGCAGCCGTTGGGAAATCCGCCACAGCAATCGCATTAAACCGTTTTGTGACAGATAAACAGCATAAATCCGCGCTTGATCTATTTTCAGCAATTGGCACGGCCATTACAGTCGATGAATCACAAATGGATGCTGTAACCGCTGTTTCCGGAAGCGGACCTGCTTATTTCTATTATGTAGCAGAAGCGATCCAGCAAGCCGGAGAAGAATTGGGTCTTGAGCATGAAACAGCAAAGGAATTGCTTATTCAAACGCTTCTTGGCGCAGCCAGCATGCTGTCAAAAAATGATGGTCAGGCAGCTGCGCTCAGAAAAGCGATCACGAGCCCCGGCGGTACGACGGAAGCGGCAGTGCGGACATTTGATGAATTCCGGGTCAAGCAGGCGATCGCGGCTGGTGTAAAAGAAGCAGCGGTTCAGTCCAAACGACTCGGAAACGCCTATATTCGTTAATCGATTGGCACTTCTAAAAAGTCGTACGCCATGATAACCGGTTTAAAAATTGCTGCTGCTTCATCAACAAGCTGCAGCTCCATCTCTTTCGTATAGCGAGAGCTAATATGCGTTAAGCACAGTTTTTTTACGCCTGCTCTTGCAGCTGTTTGGGCTGCTTGTGCCGTTGTTGAATGAAAATAATCCCGAGCCATCTTTTCACTTTCTGCATTAAACGTAGATTCATGCACAAGCATATCTGCCCCTTTTGCAAGCTGTTCAGCCTCATTGCACTGTCTTGTATCACCAAGGACAGTGATTATTTTTCCAGGCTGCGGGTCACTTGTATAAGGTACTGGGTCAATCGTTCGCCCATCTGTAAGTGTAACCGTTTGGCCATTTTTTATTTGTTGATAAACTGGACCAGGCGGAATCTGATCTGCACGCAGTTTTTCAACAAGCAGTTCACCTGCTTTTTCTTTTTCCGCAAATCGGTAGCCGTACGAATCAATGCCGTGATCAAGTTTTCCGGCCGTAACAATCATCTGGTTGTCCTCAAAAATGAGTCCTGGTTCAATCTCTTCTATCCACAATGGATATTGAAGGTGTGTACCGCTTATTCGAAGCGCCGTTTCAACGAAAGCACGAATACCAGCCGGTCCATAGACGGTTAGTGGTTCAGTGCCGCCTTGAAACGAACGGCTGCCCAACAGCCCAGGCAAGCCAAAAATATGATCACCATGCAAGTGCGTAATAAAAATCTTTTCGATACGGCGGGGCTTTAATGTCGTATGTAAAATTTGATGCTGGGTTGCTTCACCGCAGTCGATCAGCCAGACGGCGCCACGCTCATTCAGCATTTTTAACGCAATCGATGTCACATTGCGCCGTTTAGCCGGAACGCCGGCACCTGTCCCAAGAAATAAAAGTTCGATAAAAAACACTCCTTTTGTTCGTCTTCTTTTGACATATATGTATCATAAACAAAAATACTTGTCACTTTCATTGTTTTGTGAAAAAATGCAATAGTATAAAAATGAATCTCAAAAGCGGGGTTAGTAACGTGAAACAATTTGAAACGCCATCAGCGCTGACGATTCTGTTCGGTGCAACAGGAGATTTGGCCAAACGAAAATTATATCCATCTCTTTACCGTCTTTATCGGAAAGGGCATTTATCTTCCGGCTTCGCTGTCATTGGAACAGCACGTCGTCCGTGGGATAACGACGTCTTTCGGGAACACGTCAAGAAATCAGTCATGGAATCCACTCCTATTCATGACAAAATAGATGAATTTATTTCACACTTTTATTATTTGCCGCACGACGTATCCGATTCCGATTCGTACGCGGCATTGCGAACACTTTCTAATGAACTTGATCAAACATATTCGCTTGACGGCAACCGCCTCTTTTATCTCGCTATGGCGCCGGAATTTTTCGGTACAATTGCCGATCACTTGAAGTTGGATGGCTTAACCGATACAAAAGGTTTTGGGCGCCTCGTCATTGAAAAGCCGTTTGGCCATGACCTGCCTTCTGCGCAACAACTAAATGCACAAATCCGCCGGTCTTTTAATGAAAAAGACATTTACCGTATTGATCATTATCTCGGCAAAGAAATGGTTCAGAATATTGAAGCAATCCGTTTTGCCAATGCGCTATTTGAACCACTTTGGAACAACCGCTATATTTCAAACATTCAAATTACATCCAGTGAAACGCTAGGAGTAGAGGAACGAGGCGGCTATTACGAAACGAGTGGTGCGCTGAAAGATATGGTGCAGAATCATATGCTGCAAATGGTTTCACTCCTGGCAATGGAACCGCCGATCAGTTTGCAGGATGATGAAATTCGCCATGAAAAAGTACGAGCTTTCCGTTCGATGCGGCCCTTGACGACGGAAACGGTTAATGACTATTTTGTCCGCGGGCAATACGGACCTAATGAAGACGAACAGCTTCCAGGTTATCGTGAAGAGCTAAATGTAAACCCAGAATCAAATACCGAAACGTATGTAGCCGGTAAAATTATGTTCGATAATTTCCGTTGGGCCGGTGTGCCATTTTACATCCGTACCGGCAAACGGATGCCGTTGAAATCAACAAAAATCGTTGTTCAGTTTAAAGACATTCCAATGAATCTTTATTATCGCCCGGATGATAAAGAAATGGAACCAAATTTGCTTGTCATTCACATTCAGCCCGAAGAAGGCATTACTCTCCACTTAAATGCAAAACGGGCTGGCCATCAACTACAGACAACACCGGTTAAGCTAAGCTACGCGAATAACGGTGTGGATATTATGAATACCCCGGAAGCGTATGAAAAATTGATTCATGACGCGATGCGCGGTGATTCGACGAACTTTACACATTGGGATGAAGTGTCACTTTCATGGAGCTTCATAGATGTTATTTCAGAAGCATGGCGTAACGAGAAAGCCGCCTTCCCGAACTACCCAGCCAATACAAAAGGACCAAAAGCATCCGATGAACTGCTTGAACAAGATGGCTTCTTTTGGTGGCCAATGAATATGCTTGACGTAGATGTTTGTGACTAATAATAACGGAGCAGGTGCTGTAAGCACCTGCTTTTTTCCTTTACGGACACTTATCAACTCATTAGCTTTACTTTAAACCGCCGCCTCTTTTATGTTTCTTTATTTCTCCTTAGAATAAAATAAAATTATTTAAAATATTCTAAATATTTAGTATTTACAAACTTATATATATCTCTTATAATAGGAACCAGCAACACATCTTATCTAAAAGAAGGCGATTCCAGTGACACAGTGAAAGGCGAAAGCATATTTTCATAGATATGCCGGGTAAAAAGGAGAAAAAATAAAATCAAGGAAAGGAATTATTAACTGAATGAGTGAAGAAATAATGTAAGCGGCCTTGTTTATCCTAATCAGGAAAAACAAGGCCGCTTATTTGTTTTCACCTTTTCGTTTTCTTGATTTATATAAATTAAGAAAAACAAAAGCAGGCTTATTTATAAAATAAGTCTGCCGAAAGAGCTTTTTCAGCTTAGAGAACAAATGTTTTTATTTTTCCATCCACTCTGTATGGAACGTGCCTTCTTTATCTAAACGGCGGTATGTGTGTGCACCGAAGTAGTCACGCTGTGCTTGAATCAAGTTTGCGGGCAGCACGGCACTGCGATAGCTGTCATAGTAGGCCATTGCAGATGATAATGTCGGTACCGGCACACCGTTTAAAACAGCATTTGAAACCGTTTCACGAAGGGCGGAATGATAGTCATTCGTAATTCCGCTGAAGTATGGATCAAGAAGCAGGTTATCAAGCGTCGCGTCACGATCGTATGCTTCTTTAATTTTTTGCAGGAACTGCGCACGAATGATGCAGCCTCCGCGGAAAATCATGGCAATTTCGCCGTATTTCAAATCCCAGCCGTATTCTTCAGATGCAGATTTCATTTGAGCGAAACCTTGCGCATACGAGCAAATTTTGCCCATATAAAGCGCCCGGCGGACTGATTCAATAAATGCATCGCGATCGCCTTCAAACGTGCTCTCAGGACCGTTTAAGACGTCTGCTGCTTTCACACGCTCATCTTTCAACGCAGAAATAAAGCGGGCAAATACGGACTCCGTAATAAGTGGAAGCGGGACACCAAGGTCAAGTGCACTCTGACTCGTCCATTTACCTGTTCCTTTTTGAGCGGCTTCATCCAAAATAAGATCAACAAGCGGCTTGCCTGTCTCGATGTCTTTTTTCGTGAAAATATCCGCTGTAATTTCGATCAGGTAACTGTCAAGTTCGCCTTTGTTCCAGTCAGAGAACACTTGATGAAGCTCTTCTGCTGACAATCCAAGAACATTTTTAAGCAGCGAGTACGCTTCAGCAATCAATTGCATGTCACCGTATTCGATTCCGTTATGCACCATTTTCACATAATGGCCGGCTCCGTCGCCGCCAATATATGTGCAGCATGCTTCGCCCTCCACTTTTGCTGAAATGTCTTTTAAAATCGGTGCAACAAGCTCATACGCTTCTTTTTGGCCGCCCGGCATGATCGAAGGACCTGTAAGGGCTCCTTCTTCTCCGCCTGAAACGCCTGTGCCGATAAAGTGGAAGCCAAGCTCAGCAAGCTCTGTATTACGGCGCTGTGTATCTTTAAAGAACGTGTTGCCGCCATCGATAATAATGTCGCCTTTTTCTAGATAAGGCTTCAAAGAATCGATTGTTTTATCCGTTGCTTCACCCGCTTTGACCATAAGCAGCACCTTGCGCGGCACTTCAAGTGATGCGACAAATTCCTCTACCGAATACGTCGGCACTATGTGTTTGCCCGCGCTTTCTTTTACCATTTCATCTGTTTTTTCAGAAGAACGGTTGAAAACCGAAACCGTATAACCACGGCTTTCAATGTTCCACGCTAAATTTTTGCCCATTACGGCAAGTCCCACTACACCAATTTGCTGCTTTGTCATAAATATAAATCCTTCTTTCTCTGCTAGTTTTTTTACTCTGCGACAATTTCCACAATCGCTGTTGCCATTTCAGCCAGTTTCACAAGTTCTTTGACCGGCATTTTTTCGTTGACCGTGTGAATATCTTCGTACCCGACTGCGAGATTCACTGTCGGAATGCCAAAACCGGCAATGACATTGGCATCACTTCCGCCTCCGCTCGTTAACAGCTCAGATGGACGACCGATTTTTGCTGCCGCTTTTTGGGCTACTTTTACGACGTGATCATCTGCACCAAATTTAAAGCCCGGATACATGACATCGATTTCGACATCCGCACGTCCACCCATTTGGGCAGCAACTTCTTCAAAAGCTGCTTTCATTTTATCCGTCTGCTCATCCATTTTGGAAGGATCAAGCGAACGGGCTTCTGCTATAATTTGCACGTAGTCACAGACGATATTCGTCGCTTTTCCGCCTTCAAAACGGCCAATGTTCGCCGTTGTTTCCTCGTCGATCCGGCCGAGCGGCATGCGAGAAATTGATTTGGCGGCCATCGTAATCGCGGAAACGCCCTTTTCCGGTGCAACGCCGGCATGTGCTGTTTTTCCGTACACATGTGCCGTCACTTTTGCCTGTGTCGGTGCGGCGATGATAATGTTGCCGACATCACCGTCACTGTCGAGCGCAAAGCCATATTTCGCTTTAATGAGTGATGGATCAAGCGCCTTCGCACCAACGAGTCCAGATTCTTCACCGACTGTAATAATAAATTGAATATCTCCGTGCTGAATATTTCGCTCTCTCAGCTGGCGGATCATTTCAAACATCGCGGCCAGTCCCGCTTTGTCATCAGCGCCCAGGATCGTCGTTCCGTCTGTTTTAACAATGCCGTCTTCTACGACAGGTTTTACGCCGTTGGCCGGTACGACCGTATCCATATGAGACGTAAAGTAAATAGGATCGACACCCAATTTATTGCCCGGTAATGTACAAATTAAATTACCGGCTCCATGGCCTGTTTTGACTGCCGCATCGTCTTCATACACGCTGGCGCCAAGCGCAGTAAATTTCTCTGTTAATGACCTGGCAATCGTTTGTTCATGTTTCGTTTCGGAATCGATTTGAACAAGTTCCAGAAATTCATTCAATAAACGCTCTTCATTAACCACGCTGCACCTCCAAATTTTCTGCCTTTTCAATTATAAACGTTTTAGCTCAAAAAATCAGCCGGAAGAGATTATTCCTCCGGCCGCCGCTTCTTATAATGGAATATTTCCATGTTTTTTCTTTGGCCGTTCTTCTTTTTTCGTCCGCATCATCTCAAGCGCTTGAATGATTTTAATGCGTGTTTCACGCGGGTCAATTACATCATCAACCATGCCGCGCGCTGCTGCGACATATGGATTGGCGAATTTCTCACGGTACTCGTCAATCTTCACTGCACGAGTCGCTTCCGGATTGTCACTTGATGCAATATCACGCGCAAAAATAATGTTGGCCGCGCCTTGAGGCCCCATTACGGCAATCTCAGCATTCGGCCATGAAAAAACGAGATCGGCGCCAATTGATTTGGAATTTAGTGCCACGTACGCGCCTCCGTATGCTTTTCTCAAAATAACGGTTATTTTCGGCACGGTCGCTTCAGAGTATGCATATAAAATTTTGGCTCCGTGACGGATGATGCCGCCAAGCTCCTGCTTCACTCCCGGAAAAAAACCAGAAACATCCTCAAACGTAATCAGTGGAATGTTAAATGAATCGCAAAACCGGATAAACCGGGCCGCTTTGTCTGATGAATCAATATCAAGTCCGCCCGCCATAAATTTCGGCTGGTTGCACACAAGGCCAACCGTTTCCCCTTTTACACGTGCAAAACCGACGACAATATTTTTGGCAAATTCTTTTTGCACTTCCATAAATGAATTTTCATCTACGACATGCGCAAGCACTTTGCGGACATCGTATGGGCGCAGCCCATCAAATGGCACAACGTCTGTGATGTCTTCTCGGTAATCGCTTTCATCCTCCGCTTCGACTACTGGCGTTTTTTGTTCATTGTTCTGCGGCAAATAAGACAAAAATGCGCGTACCATTTCGATGACTTCTTCTTCTGTGCTTCCACGAAAATGCGCATTGCCGCTGACTGTATTATGTACTTTCGAGCCGCCTAAGTCTTCAGCAGAAATTTTTTCACCCGTAACGGTTTCAATCACTTTCGGACCGGTAATGAACATTTGGCTTGTTTTATCCACCATGAATACGAAATCGGTAATCGCCGGCGAATAAACGGCCCCGCCTGCACATGGACCTAGTATGACCGAGATTTGCGGAATCACACCTGAATAAATCGCATTCCGGTAAAAAATCTGGCCATACCCGTCAAGGGACAAAACCCCTTCTTGAATGCGGGCTCCGCCAGAATCATTTAAGCCGATAAAAGGGGCGCCATTTTTCGCAGCCAAGTCCATGACATTGGCAATTTTTTGAGCATGCATTTCACCGAGCGCGCCGCCAAAAACAGTAAAATCTTGCGAAAACAAATAAATCGGGCGACCATTTACTTTTCCGTAGCCTGTGACGACACCGTCGCCGGGCCCTTTTACGCCGTCAAGTCCAAAATCTGTATTGCGGTGCTCCATAAATGGGTTTAATTCAACAAATGTCCCTTCATCCAAAAGCAATTCAATCCGCTCACGCGCGGTTAATTTCCCTTTTTCATGCTGCTTCTCAATTCGCTCGTCACCGCCGCCGAGTTCTACTTCCCGCCGTCTATCCTGCAATTCGTGAATGCTGTCAAAAATATCCATCACGACAATTCCTCCTTTTTTTCACACAGTTCCATTAACACGCCGCCTGTTGATTTCGGATGCATGAATGCGACACTTGCCCCGGCTGCACCCGGTTTTGGGACGTCATTAATCATTTGAATGCCTTTGTCTTTTATTTCAGCCATCCGCTCTTCAATATTTTCTACTTTATACGCAATATGATGGATTCCCTGACCGCGATGCTCAATAAATTTAGCCACCGGGCTGTCCGGACCAGTCGGTTCTAACAATTCCAATTTAATATTGCCCGCGTCAAGGAATGCCACTGTCACCCCTTGAGACGCTACCGTTTCAGTTTTCATATGTACCATGCCAAGCTGTTCTGTATACAAAACGAGCGATTCCTTCAGTGATAATACGGCAATGCCGATATGATCTACTTTTTTCATCTCCTCATCCCCTTTGAAGAAAATATGTAAACTTTCCTTTCTTTGACACAAATGGCTCTTTGTCTGCGATAAGTCAGTTGATAAACGGCTTAAATGCCGTTACAATAGTTTATAACAACCACTAAAGGAGAGTTTCATGCGCAATAAAACATTTCAAAAGATCGTTGTGTACTTAATGCTGATCACAATGTTAATTTCAACATTAATGTTTGGCTTGACAATGTTTATGTAACAGAAGGGCGGCTTTCCCCAGCTGCTCTTTTTTTCATGCCCCGAAACCGTGCTTTAATGAGCAAGTACCGCTCCATTTCACGGACAAACTGCAGCAAGGCCGCACGCGCTTCAAATTCCTCACGTGTTTTCGGCAGCGGCATCTCTTCAAATTCCCGCTTCAAGTCGTTTAAATGGCTTAAATGCAGCTTCGCTGTATTGCCGGGATGAATATTCTCTTTTACTTCTTCCATAAATTTCGCAATCATTTCGGCCTGTTCAGGGCGATGGGAAATTGAAACAACAACGGAAATGAGCCGCTCAATAATTTCAAACTGCTTTTCGCGCATCGTAAAATATTGATAAAACGAGCTGTTATGGCGGGTGAAATGGTTCTGAACATCTTTATAAGCAAGCGATTTTGCTTTTTTAAGCAAGTCTGCTGTTTCGGTTAATTCTTTTCCATCCCAGCTATGGTCGTTTGTCCGTAAATACGCCGTAATTTCCTCCAAAATACGTTCAAACAGCTTTTCCGTTTGCTGCTGCATTTTCACAAGATTGTTTTCCACACTCGGCATGTAGGAATTTAATACGAGTGCAACGCCAACTCCGATAACGACTAGACCTATTTCATTTAAAATGATAGCCGTCGATAATTCTTTTGCGGCATACATATGTAAAATGAGGACAGTGCTCGATACGATGCCTTCCTGCGTTTTAATTGCTACCATTGTCGGAATAAATACAATTAAGATGAGGCCAATTACAGCGGCATGGTAAGACAGCAATTCAAAAAACAGAGCAGAGTAAAAAAGCGCGACTATCCCCGCCACAAGCCGTGTCCATGAAGCCTTCAGCGACTGCTGTTTTGTGTTTTGGATACAAAGAATAGCAATGATACCGGCCGAAGCAGCATTGTGAAGACCGATCCATTCCGCGATTAAAATGGAAATCGCTATGCCAATCGCCGTTTTAGACGTTCGATACCCGATTTTTATCATTCTTTTTCACCTCGAATTAAAGAAAGCCCCGCCGCGTGCGGCAGGGCTTCAGGTCATCTTTACACTTCTTCACAGTGCTGATCGAAAAGTGTTTGCAGATGTTCAACGACGGACATCGGGTGATGTCCTTCAATTTCATGGCGTTCCACCATGGCCTGAACCTGTCCATCTTTAATTAATGCAAAAGATGGTGAGGATGGCGGATAGCCTGTGAAAAAGCTGCGTGCCTGTGCTGTCGCTTCTTTATCCTGCCCTGCGAACACAGTTACCAAACGATCCGGGCGCTTATCATAATGAATGGCGTGCGCCGCTGCCGGGCGTGCAATACCGCCAGCGCAGCCACAGACAGAATTCACCATCACAAGTGTTGTTCCTTTTTCGTTTAATACTGTATCGACTTCTTCGGGTGTTGTAAGTTCTGAATAACCAGCCGCTTTAATTTCATCGCGTGCTTGACGAACCACATCGTTCATTAAAAAATTAAAATCCATTCCCATTGTTATTCTCTCCTTCTATGATTAGTAGCTTAATCATAAGGGAAAAAACCGTTTATTTCAATAAAGGGAACTGGCTATTTTCTCACAAAAGGCTAAAAAGAATGTTTATTTTAAAAAAACACGGGTACATTAGTAAAGCAACTGGATCCATACCCCTAAACTCCCTGTATTGACCAGCCGGATTTAATTCGGCTGGTCCTTTTTTCTTTTCTCTCTTAAATTGGCTTCTGAAACACTTCCTGAAATAGCTTCTCAGCCGCCTGCGCCGGTGTGACAAGTCCATCCATCGATTGCTTTTCCCAATCAGCCAGATGCTCTTTTACGTACGGATGTCTGTAAAAATAATTGTTCAGCTGTTCCCCGATTAATGTATGCATCCACTCTTTCGTTTGACTGCGGCGACGCTCTGCCATCGTACCTGCCATTTCTATTTTCTCTTTAAATGTCTGAATAACGGTCCAGATCGCGTCGATTCCTTCATTTTTCAATGCGGAACATGTATATGCTTTTGACTCCCATCCTTTTGTAGATGGCTTTAACACGTGTAAGATTTGGTCGTATTCACGTTTTGTTTTTTCAGCAAGCATTTTGTTATCTCCGTCCGCCTTGTTTACCACAACCGCATCGGCAAGTTCCATAATTCCTTTTTTCATGCCCTGCAGTTCATCCCCTGCACCCGTTAAAGTAAGCAGCATAAAAAAGTCGACCATGCCCCGGACGATAAATTCACTTTGCCCGACCCCGACCGTCTCAATTAAAATCACGTCAAATCCAGCCGCTTCACATAACAGCATTGTTTCTCTTGTCTTCCGATGAACACCGCCGAGTGTACCACTGGAGGGAGACGGACGAATAAACGCGTTCGGATGCTTGGAAAGCTGCTCCATTCTCGTTTTATCCCCTAAAATTGAACCACCTGAAATCGACGAACTTGGATCGATCGCCAAAACGGCGACTCGGTGGCCATGCTCACATAACATCATTCCAAATGATTCGATGAACGTGCTTTTTCCCGCACCCGGTACACCGGTAATGCCGATCCGAATCGATTGTCCTGGTTGCTTCAGCAGCGATTGAAGCAGCTCCTGTCCATAGCGATAATGGGCTGGGGCATTGCTTTCAATATACGTAATGGCTTTTGCCAGCTCATTCACTGAACCATTCGTTATATCTCTGACAATTGCCGCTAAATCCGGCAGCTGTCCGGCTTTTTTCCGAAACGTCTTGCGGGGCGGCGCTGTCATCCCATCATGAGAAGCGCCCACACCTTTACGCACATGCATATGTTCATCGGTCATTCAACCACTTCCTCGTAGCCAAGGCGCTCATACACTTTTTCTAAAATGACTTGCGCAGATATCGGAATCACTGTGCCCGGACCAAAAATAGCGGCAGCACCATGTTTTCTTAAAAAGTCATAATCCTGTGCAGGGATCACACCGCCGACGAATACAACAATGTCTTCACGGCCGCGTTTTTGCAATTCTTCCACAAGAGCCGGCAGCAGCGTTTTATGCCCTGCGGCAAGTGAACTGAACCCGACAGCATGCACATCGTTTTCCACCGCCTGTTTCGCCGTTTCCTCCGGTGTTTGAAACAGCGGACCGATATCAACGTCAAAGCCGAGATCCGCATAAGCGGTCGAAATCACTTTTGCCCCCCGGTCATGTCCGTCCTGGCCCATTTTCGCCACTAAAATACGCGGCCTCCGTCCTTCCTGCTCTTCAAATTCAGCCGTCATTTGCTGAACGGTTTCAATTTGTTCCGCATCGGAAAAGTTCGCACTATATACACCACTCACGGATCGAATCACCGCCTTATGTCTGCCGCTGACTGCTTCTACGGCATCAGAAATTTCACCAAGAGTTGCCCGAAGTCTCGCTGCTTCGACTGCCAAGTCAAGCAAATTGCCTTCACCTGATTGAGCGGAAGCTGTGATTGCGTCAAGCACCGCTTTTACTTTTTCTTCATCCCGATTTTCACGAACACGCTGAATCCGTTCAATCTGCTTCAAACGAACAGCTGTGTTATCAATATCTAATATATCAATCGGATCTTCTTTTTCAAGACGGTACTGGTTCATACCGATGATCACTTCTTCACCGGAATCGATTTTTGCCTGGCGGCGTGCGGCTGCTTCTTCAATTTTCATTTTCGGAAGACCTGTTTCAATCGCTTTTGTCATGCCGCCAAGTGATTCAATTTCTTCAATATGTGCCCAGGCACGTTCCATTAATTCATTCGTCAAAGCCTCAACGTAATAAGAGCCGCCCCACGGATCAATGACGTTTGTTATGCCGGTTTCCTCCTGCAAAAACAGCTGTGTATTCCGGGCAATCCGTGCCGAGAAATCGGTCGGCAGCGCAATCGCTTCATCGAGTGCATTCGTATGAAGCGACTGCGTGTGGCCCATTGCGGCAGCATGTGCTTCAATCAATGTCCGTGTCACATTGTTAAATGGGTCCTGCTCCGTCAAGCTCCATCCGGATGTTTGAGAATGGGTGCGCAGTGCCAAAGATTTCGGGTTTTTCGGTTCAAACGGCTTGATCAGCTGTGCCCAAATCCGGCGGGCAGCGCGCATCTTTGCAACTTCCATGAAATAATTCATTCCAATCGCCCAGAAAAACGACAGGCGCGGTGCAAACGAATCAATGTCAATCCCGGCTGCAAGACCTGTTCGGACATATTCAAGACCGTCAGCCAGCGTATACGCAAGTTCCAAATCGGCCGGTGCACCTGCTTCTTGCATATGATATCCGGAAATCGAAATAGAGTTAAATTTCGGCATATGTTTAGATGTGTATTCAAAAATATCGGCAATGATCCGCATCGATGTTTCCGGCGGATAAATATATGTGTTGCGGACCATGTATTCTTTTAAAATGTCATTTTGAATCGTACCGGCAAGCTGTTCTTTTGAAACACCCTGCTCTTCTGCAGACACGATGTAAAACGCCATGATTGGCAAAACAGCGCCATTCATCGTCATCGAAACCGACATTTGATCGAGCGGAATGCCATCAAATAAAATATTGGTATCTTCAACAGAGTCAATGGCCACGCCCGCTTTGCCAACATCACCGACAACACGAGGGTGATCCGAATCATAGCCGCGATGAGTCGGCAAATCAAATGCAACCGACAATCCTTTTTGCCCCATTGCTAAATTGCGGCGGTAAAAAGCATTACTTTCTTCCGCTGTGGAAAAGCCGGCATATTGACGAATCGTCCATGGACGTGATACATACATGGTCGGGTATGGTCCACGAGTGAACGGCGCAACGCCAGGAAAATCATCTATATGAGATAATCCTTCAATATCCTTTGCCGTATACAGCCCTTGCAGCCGGATTTTTTCATTTGTTTCAAAAGATAACGCCTCATAGGATTGCTTTACATCCCGTTCTGCTTTTTCCCGCTCTTTTCCCCCCGATGTTTCCGCTTGGTGTTTAAATGGATTCATGTCTTTTAACGTCACGTCACAGCACCTCCTTTATACAATGAAAGCACATCCATTAATTTTCGAACAATATCATCCCCTGCAGCGATCCGGCCGTCAGTTCCATCCATGCTCCACGTTCCAGCAATATCAATGACTGCACCATTTGCTGCTTCTCTCAGTTCAGCTGCTAATGATGACCCCAATTGATCATATAATTCATCCGGTCCGCAAATACAATAGTATGGAAGGGGATGACGTTGAATAAACTGCACGGATTCTTGAATGGTTTTACAGCTTTCAGACCGAATGGGTTCAATGCCTGCAACGGCAAGCACGCCAGCGACATAATCAGCACGTGGTTTATACTTTTTCAACTCACCAAGACAAATTAATCCTGCTGCGACAGACTGTTCAGTTTGCGACAGCTGCACTGAAGCAAGACGAAGCGCCTCAAATGGTTCCGCCATTCTTTTTAATTCGAGCGGTTCAATCGGTTCTCCATCAAAAGCCGGTACAGCTTTTTCTTTTTTCATCGAATCAATCTGTTCTGTCGGATTCGCGTATACATTCGTTCCAATCATTTGCTGGTGCCGTACTGCCAAATTCCGTTCTTTTTTTGCTTGGACAGCCGCAATGTCTTTTTGAATCGTTCCCGCTATAAGCGCCTCCCGGATGCCACCCGCTTCTTCAATGTCGGCAAATAAGTCCCAAGCCAATAGACCTATTTCTTCCGTAAGCGATTCAACGTAATAAGAACCTCCAGCCGGGTCAGTTACTTTATCGAGTAGTGCTTCATGCTTTAAAAGCCGTGGAATGTTGTGGGCAATTCGTTTTGAAAGGCCGGTTGTACAGCCGGTCACTTCATCAAATGGCTTGACAGTCAAATAATCAACGTTTCCAATGACAGCTGAAAAAGCGGCACTCCCTGTCCGTAAAATATTGACATGTGGGTCCAGCACAGACAGCATTGCTTCACTTGTTTCCACACTCAGCTTTGGCTTGGCCTTTTCATTTAGGTTATACGCGCTCATAAATGCAGACCAAAGGGTACGAAATGCGCGTATTTTAGCCAATTCGGTAAAAAAAACGGGTCCTGCAGCAAAATGAATAACACATTTTGCAGCGGCTTCATTTTTGTTTTCTGCCATTCCAATAAGGCAAACAGCTTCGGCAAGCGCCAGCGCCAGTTCCTGAACGGCATTTGCTCCCGCTAAATGATATGGAACGGTATTAACGGTGATGATTTCTTGATTATGTATTTCTTGAAGAACGGAATCTGCTGGAAAAATGCCGGCTGCCGCACCTGATGATATCGGATCCACTCCGATCTTCACATCCGCTTCCGGGAAAGCCGGAACGCGGTTAAATCCTCTTGTAAAAGGCTTTTCGCCTGGCAAAGATAATACGGTCTTCCGATCTTCTTTCGTGTATAAAGGTTTCAGTTTAATTCCTTCTGGTGTTTTTGTTTTCAGCTTTGACAAAGGCTTCCCCTTTAATGATGCCTCTGCGGCCGATCTCCAGTCCGTAAATGAAACCGGCGGAAATGTCTGGTTTTTCAAGATTCTCCACCCCTTTTTCGTTGAAATCGGTTACAATTCAGAAATCCGCAAATAGATTTCTCCTTCATTGTAATATAAAGAGGCATGATGAATCAACGCACTTTGGCCAAAACGTGAAAAATTATTGGCCTCATGCTATTCTATTACTAGCTCATTTGAATGACTTGAGCCAATTTTAAATCAGGAGAGAGAACATGAGAAAACTACTTAGTCTGCTCGGAATTGCCGTTTTCAGCCTTGGTACGGTTGTGTCTGCGGACAGTACACCTGGTGACGTCATTGTAACGCTGGGCGAGAACTTAACACCAGCCCAAAAAGAGCAGCTGCTTGAAGAAATGGACGTGCCGGCGGATGTTGAATCGATTACGGTATCCAATGCGGAAGAACATCAATATTTAGGTGACTATATTCCAAAAGCACAAATTGGCACAAAGGCGCTTTCCTCAAGCAAAATCACAACGGCTGAATCAGGATCCGGATTAAATGTGGAAACGAAAAATATTACATGGGTATCAAAAGAAATGTATACAAATGCACTGACAACGGCTAGTGTAAAAGATGCGGATATTTACATTACTGCTCCATCTAATGTCTCTGGCACAGCAGCGTTAACAGGGATTATTAAAGCGTACGAAACGACAACTGGTGAAACAATTCCAGAAGAGCAAAAACAAGTCGCGAATGAAGAAATGGTCACAACTGCGCAACTCGGTGAAGACATTGGCCAGAAAGAAGCGACCAACTTAATTGAACGAATTAAAGAAGAAGTCGCCGCACAGAATCCGCAGACTGTTCAGGAAATTCAAGTGATTATTAACAACATTTCCAATGAATTAAACATTACGCTGACAGATGCGCAAGTGGACCAGCTTGCTGCGCTGTTTGATAAAATGCAAAACTTGAACATTAACTGGGATCAAGTCAATTCACAGATTGACAAAGCGAAAGAGCAATGGGACAGCTTCAAAGGTTCAGAAGAAGGACAGGGCATTTTACAGTCGATCATTAACTTTTTGCAATCGATTGTCGATACCATTGCCGGATTATTTAAATAAAAAATGCCGCTTCTCTTTTTTAGAGAAGCGGCATTTTTAATAGACTGGCATTGTTTCTTCCGATGCCGATTCCAGTAATTCTTTCACCCGCTGCATGAACCGGCCGCAAATAAGCCCATCAAGCACCCTGTGATCGAGTGACAAGCATAAATTCACCATATCCCGCACTGCAATCATTCCATCGATAATAACCGGACGTTTAACAATCGATTCCACTTGTAAAATAGCTGCCTGCGGATAATTAATAATACCCATTGACTGGACCGAACCGAACGAACCTGTATTGTTCACGGTAAATGTTCCGCCGCTTACGTCTTCTGTCGTGAGCGTGCCGGAGCGTGCTTTTTTTGCCAGATCGTTCACTTCTTTTGCGATGCCTTTAATCGACTTATCATCCGCCTGTTTAACAACCGGCACAAACAATTTATCATCTGCTGCAATGGCAATGGAAATGTGGATGTCTTTTTTACGGACGATATGATCACCCGCCCACATCGCATTCATTTCCGGAAATTCTTTCAGCGCCCGGGCAACAGCCTTGACGAAAAAAGCAAAATACGTGACGTTGTAGCCTTCCGCTTTTTTAAATGTGTCTTTAATTGAATCGCGGTAGCGGACGAGATTTGTCACATCTACTTCAATCATCATCCACGCATGCGGCACTTCCTGTTTTGTCTTTACCATATTGGCTGCAACGGTTTGCTTGATGCCATCGATTGGCACAATGATGTCACCGCTGTCTGTCTGGCGATTTTGCGATTTTTCAGCAGCCGGCATTAGAACAGGCTGTAACTGTGGGTTTCCCGATTCGATCAATGCCTGCACATCTTTCCGAGTAACCCGTCCTCCTTTTCCCGTTCCTTTTACAGCAGACAAATCAATTTGATGAAGCTGCGATAATTTCAAGACGGCCGGCGAATAACGCCCGCTTTGATCTCCTGGCGCTTTTTCAAAAAACGTTTTTTCTTTTGTTTCTGCAGCGCCTTCCGTTTCGATCGTACAAATGACATCTCCGACAGCCATTTTCTCATCTTCGTTTGCCCAAATTTCTTTTATAACACCGGTAAAAGAAGACGGAATATCCGCTGTTACTTTGTCTGTCAGCACTTCTGCGATCGGGTCGTATTTGTTGACATGATCACCCGGTGCGACAAGCCATTTCGTAATTGTTCCTTCCGTCACACTTTCGCCGAGTTTCGGCATTTTCACCTGTTGAATCGTCATGCTGCGCCTCCTTTTCCCAGTTAAAATTCAGCAAGATCGCGCATCGCTTTCTCCACTTTTTCAGGGTTCATCATAAAATATTTTTCCATTGGTAGTGCATACGGCATTGCCGGCACATCCGGACCAGCAAGCCGCCCGATCGGTGCATCCAGATCAAACAAGCAATGCTCTGCAATAATCGCAGCGACTTCGCTCATCACGCTGCCTTCTTTGTTGTCTTCAGTGACAAGCAGCACTTTGCCCGTTTTTGAGGCCGATTCGATAATCGTTTCTTTATCAAGCGGGTAGACAGTCCGGAGATCAACTACTTCCGCATTTATTCCTTCCTGCGCAAGTTTTTCCGCGGCCTGCAGTGCAAAATGAACACAAAGCCCATACGTGATGACCGTAATGTCTTCTCCTTTGCGCTTTACATCCGCTTTGCCGATCGGCAGCACATAGTCATCATCCGGCACTTCTCCTTTAATGGATCGATACGCTTTTTTATGCTCGAAAAACAACACTGGATCTTCATCACGAATAGCTGCTTTCAAAAGTCCTTTTACATCATATGGCGTTGATGGCATGACAATTTTTAGACCCGGCTGATTGGCAAATATCGCTTCAACCGACTGAGAATGATACAGTGCCCCGTGAATGCCTCCTCCGTACGGAGCGCGAATGACAATCGGACAATGCCAATCGTTGTTTGACCGGTAGCGGATGCGGGCCGCCTCTGAAATAATTTGATTAACCGCCGGCATAATAAAATCCGCAAACTGCATTTCGGCGACCGGCCGCTTTCCGACCATCGCTGCACCGATGGCGACACCGGCAATTGCTGATTCGGCAAGCGGTGTATCAAGCACCCGGTCTTCGCCAAATTGCGCATAAAGTCCGTCTGTCGCTTTAAAAACACCGCCTTTTTTTCCGACATCTTCTCCAAGAATAAACACGTTCTGATCTCGTTCCATTTCCTCACGCAGCGCCATGGTAACTGCTTCGATATACGAAATAACTGCCATTATTCATCCACCTCCTGTTCTGCTTCGGCATACACAAACTGAAGGGATGATTCAGGGCTGGCATAAGGCGCTTGTTCCGCGTACTCCGTTGCATCATTAATTACCGTTGCTATTTCTTTCTCCAACTGCTCTTCCCGCTCATCTGAGAGCAGTCCCGCTTCTTTGACGTATAATCGAAAAGAATCAAGCGGGTCCAGCTCCTTTGCCCCACTCACTTCTTCCGCTGTCCGGTACAAACGGTCATCGTCATCGGATGTATGCGGAGTGAGCCGATAGGTCAACGTTTCAATCAGTGACGGCCCCTCGCCGCGCCGTGCCCGGTCAGCGGCTTCTTTTACACATTGATACACCACAATCGGATTATTTCCATCGATCGTATAACCCGGCATGCCGTAGCCTGCCGCCCGATCAGAAACACGAGGTGAAGCAATTTGTTTATTCAATGGCACGGAAATCGCGTACTGGTTGTTTTCGCACATAAAAAGAACCGGCAGCTTATGCACACCCGCAAAGTTGGCTCCTTCATGAAAATCGCCTTGATTCGAGGAACCTTCCCCAAATGTAACAAGGGAGACAATCGGTTTTTGATCCATTTTGGCAGCAAGCGCAATCCCAACCGCGTGGGGAACTTGCGTCGTGACAGGCGACGATCCGGTTACAATCCTGTTTTTCTTTTGTCCGAAATGCCCCGGCATTTGCCGGCCGCCTGAATTCGGGTCTTCTGCTTTTGCAAATGCGGCGAGCATTAAGTCTTTCACCGTCATACCAAAAGCAAGCACGACCCCAAAATCGCGATAATATGGCAATATGTAATCTTGTTCCCGATTCAATGCAAAAGCAGCGCCGATTTGTGCCGCTTCCTGTCCTTGTCCGGAAACGACAAACGGAATTTTACCCGATCGGTTTAACAGCCACATTCTTTCATCCAAACGGCGTGTCAGAAGCATTGTTTCATACATGCTGACGACCGCTTCATCCGTTAATCCTGCTTGTTTATGTTCCATCAAACTCGCTCCTTTCAAAAGTGAATCGCTTTTCCACTCATCATGAGAGCCGTTTCGCCGACGGCTTCCGATAAAGATGGGTGTGGGTGAATCATCGTTCCGAGCTCCCATCCTGATGCATTCAGCATGTGGGCAAGTGTCGCTTCCGAAATGAGCTCCGTCGCATGCGGACCGACAATATGAACCCCTAGTATATCATCCGTCCGGGCATCCGCCACTACTTTCACGAAGCCTTCCGTTTCGCCATATACAAGTGCCTTACCACTTGCTTGAAATGGGAATTCACTTGTTTTAATGTCAATCTTTTTAGAAGCGGCCTGCTGTTCAGTCATTCCGACACTTGCCGCTTCTGGATACGCGTAAATACAGCGTGGAACAGATGAATAATCAACCGGATCACTTGCCTGCCCTGCAATATGTTCAACTGCTGTCGTCCCTTCATAAGAAGCAACATGCGCCAGCTGCAGGCCCCCAACAACATCTCCAACCGCATAAATATGCGATTCACTCGTCTGCATCCACTCATTGACTTGGATAACACCATTTTCAACTTTAATTTCTGCATTTTCAAGTCCAATTCGTTCGATGTTCGCTGTGCGTCCAGCAGCGACAAGCATTTTTTCCGCCGAAAAAGTTTCTCCTGCTGCTGTTTTAATAGAGACAGCGCCGGATTCTTTTTGAAGCGAGTCGAGCTCAATTTCTGCATTCACAACAATTTGCACCCGTCTTTTTATAAGCTGGCGTGCCATTTCATTTGATATTGCTTCATCTTCAGACGGCAAAATTCGATTCCCGTATTCAAGAACAGTGACGTCACTGCCGAAATCTGCAAGCATGGATGCCCATTCGACTCCGATGACACCGCCGCCCACAATGATAATAGACGCAGGAATTTTTTTCATTTCAAGTGCTTCGTTTGAAGATAAAATCATGTCTTCATCCGGTTCCAGGCCAGTAAGATTTTTTGGGCGCGAACCGGTAGCAATAATGACATGTTTCGGCACAAGCATGACATTTTCTGTGCCGTCGTTCATTTCCACAGAAATCGTGCCGGACATTGGTGAAAATAAAGAAGGACCCATCAACCGTCCGGTTCCTTCATATACAGCAATTTCCCCTTTTTTTATGAGCGATTGTACACCGTTATACAATGTATGTACTATGTTTTCTTTTCTTTCCTGAACACGGCAAAAATGAAGTGCTGTTTTGTTTGCTTCTATTCCAAATACTGACGATTCTTTCACCGTCCGGTACACTTCCGCACTTCTAAGCAGCGCTTTTGTCGGAATGCATCCTTTATGCAGGCATGTACCGCCCAATTTGTCTTGTTCAACAATTGCAGTTTTCAATCCAAGCTGCGATGCACGGATGGCTGCGGTGTAGCCGCCAATCCCACCGCCTAAAATGACAAGGTCATATGCTGTTGTCATATTTTTTTCGCTCCCTTATTTATAATTCCCTTACCATTGTATACGGTTTTCAAAACTATGTCATGTGATAAGGTGTATGTTTTTATGTTTTTTATCTGTGCGTACTGTTCTTGACAAATAAAGCGATTACGCTATGATGTGTGGTAGAAGATTTTTTGAAAGAAGGGTTTAATGGATGATCCGGATTATCGCACTGCTTATCCTTGTCATTCCCGGTTTTTTGGCAGGGGTGGGGATTAAATTAATGCGCGATATGCTATTTGGCATCTTACAGCCGCCGTTTCCAGCGCTATGGATGCAGTTTATCGCCGGCTTGCTTCTATTTATTGGCGGCCTTGGATTTGTTGCCGGCTTTATTTTCAGGCGCGACCGTAAACAAAATAAAGTTCAGCCAAAATTTCAAGATAAGAAGTAAAAGCGATCTCACAACGAGATCGCTTTTTGTTTAAGATACCATACATATATTCAATTCGAAGCTTGTCCGCAACCATGGCGATGAATTCTGAACTGATTCAAGCTCAGTTAGGATAAGCGAAACAAGGGGGTTTATTTATCAAGGGTGATTTCAAACAATTTTTCTAAGATAGCCGAGAATCTATTGGTTTTCAATTTAAATTCGCTGGCACTTTTCACCTTCAATTTTATCATCTTGATAAACAAAACGATAGCCCCCAATTGGAAAGTCTCTTGTTGGCTTCGTTTCTTCACCTGTCTTTAGACTTCTTCCAACCCATCCATAAGAACACACTCCATTTTCAGCGGCATACTTACCTGTTTCTCTGGAGCTTGAAAAAATTTTAACGAACTTATCGTCTTTAAACATATTTACTTTTCTTGAAAGAGGTCTTGCATGATTCTTCTGTAACCGCCAGATAAGATGAAACAACTTCTGATAGATAAAGGCGCAACACTTTTTACCAGTAAAAGACGTGCATTTTACATGGAGGGGCGAACATAATAGCCTATTTCTGCAGGCAAAAGCATTGCTGTGACTGGCTTTTTTATAAAATTGTGTTCGCAGAGGCTCCATGTCAAACGACAAGCTGCCTGAGCTAACTTCCAGTAATGTGTGTCACTTTATCTATCGTAAACTGTTCCTTTCTATCGCGCGGTCACAACTGATAGAAAGTACTTTTTTATATTTACTTATTTATATAATACTTATTTATAGTGATCATTTTTTGAACAACTCTAATAAAAAATGAACAACTTTTATTGTCCAAAATCTGAACTCATTTATGCAAGATTCTATACAAAATTTCCGGGAAATAAAAAGCGACTTGACAACAGAAGCATTGATAAATCAACGATGTATAAAATGCTACATATTCGTACAAAAAGAGAAAGTTGTGAAATGTTGATATGACGGGATTTGCGAGGAATGACGACTTTATAAAAGAGGTTTTATGTAAACAAGAAATGTATTGGATATACAGAAGAATTCAAAAAAAAGACCACCATTATTGGTAGCCTAATTCTTGAGCAACGCTTGAATCAAAATATTTCTGAACGAATTCTTTTTCTTCTTCTGGAGTAGCAACTCCTGTGGCTGCGCCTTCTTCAACTGTCGCTTTAAGCTTTGTGTTTAAATAATTATGCTGTGCGTCAACTTCGCTGAAATCATTAGCTGCCCACATTTCAGCAACTCTTAGCAACTCAGGATCATATTCTGGATGCTTCTTAAGAGCCATGACAAGTCTTGATGTTGAAGTTGGAGTCATTGGAGCAGCACCCCATTTTTGTTCAGCTTGTACTTTTTGGTGCGTCATTAAATGCATAACACGAATTGCATCTGTTTCTGTCTTCCCATAGTTAATTATAAATTCAACATTTTTAATGATTCCATCAACGTATGTGTTTTCGCCTTCTAGAGAAACTACACGAACAAATGAACCATCTTCTTTAGCATACTGTTCTCTTAAAAGAGATTCTCTAAGAACTCGATTCTCTCTTTGTTCCGGAGACTCTGCATTTACTTTATATTCCGGTCCTTCTGTTACAGCCGCTTTTGTTTTGATCGTGCCATCAGCTACTACGCTATCTACAAGATCAGTATCCATTTTTACTGTCTCATCTGAAGCTACATTCTCATCTGAAGTTGCGTTTTCTATAAGCTCCGTATTAATTGAAACATCCTTGACCGATGAGGCTTCTTCCTTCTCAATAGATAATAAAAAGCCTGCACCAATCATAAGACCGGAAATTCCTGTAATTACAGACCAACCAATTATTTTTTTCATTTTCTACCACCACCCTCATTACTATCTTATCACAAAAGTGGATTATACTTCTAAAAGTATAGAAAGTAATATAGAAGTATTGTAAAATTATTTTATTGCCCATTCAGTAAGAGGCGAAAAGGATAGACCGAACGTGTTCTCCAAGAGGCACTTATAGTTCTAAATCCTGCCTTTTCAGAAAGGTGAACGTCCCGATGGAATTCGAATTCTATATTCGTGTTAAATTTCCTGTCGCGTTCATAGAGATACTCTGGACTATTGCAAATCTATTTCTATGATGAGAATAATGGGTAATTCCTTTGACCCTGAGCAAAGAGATCTTGGAAAGCCATCCTTTCACTAGGATGGTTTTTTAATTGAAAAAAGCCGAGCAATTATGCTCGACTTCGAAATTTTTCAATTGTACTTCCACCCATGTAGGGAATCGCCCATGCTCCATACAAAGGCTCTTTAATAATTACTCTTCCAGCTCTACGAATTTGTAGTTTCTTTTTATGTAATTTTTTATCGATCTTTGATTCTTCTTTTTCCTTCTCTTCTAACCTAAGTTTATCGAATTCTTCATCTGTGGTAACCCCATTATTTTCCCGAAAAAAATAATTTTCGTGAAGTCTTTGTCTAATTTCAATATTATTATTATACTCATCTTTATTTGTCAGGTAGTATAAACAGTCTCTAAGAGCATCAATTTTCTCATGAGTTAAATCGTCTTCTTGTAAAGAAGTATCTCTTCTTACAGAATTCCATTCATTTATAAGTTGAACGAGTAGTTGATCAGCAACCCTAATAGCTTCCCCTACTGATTTCTGTCTGTAATATCCATTTCGTAAAATTTAAATTCTCCACTTCGATAATGGTGAATGATGCTGATATTTCTTCGCAATTTCCTCTCTAGTTAAATCTAGATAAGCTTTTTCTGTTACTGTTACAGATGAATGTCCTAAAATTCTGCTCAACGTGTACAGATCACCACCATTTAGTAAAAACTGACGAGCAAAATTATTTCTCAGTTGATGAGGATGTACTGACAGCCCAATTGCTTCACCTGCTTGTTTTAATTGCCTTTCAAATGATTGAATCGACAAAGTAGTACTTTTAGTTGTCGAAAAAAGAAAATTCGATGAAGTATATCTATCCTTAAACTTAATGTAATGACGAAGTTCCCTGCTCATTTGTTGTGAAAAGTATACGTATCTTTCCCTACGTCCTTTCGTATTGGTAAGGAGAATCATTCGGTGCTTAAAGTCAATGTTATCTACTTCTACAGCTAAACATTCCCCAATCCTCATTCCAGTGTCCTGGAGCAGCAAGACAATCACTTTGTTTCGATAGTCATGATATTTTGTGAAATCAAACTGATTCAATAATAAGCGAAATTCTTCTTCTGTAATTCCTGCCTTCTGTCTTCTTTCAATTTTTACCTGCTCAATACCCTCAACTGGATTTTTTCTAATTTCTCCTTCGACTGAGAGCCAATTGAAAAACACTTTAATGTTGCGGATATAATTGTTGATTGTTGTGTTGCTGATCGTTTTCTTATAGTCTGTTCGATTTTGAGGGTGATTTAACTTCAAACTTTTTTCATTTCCGACAACTGTATACTTTCCTCTTTCTCGAACATACTTAATGTACTGTCGAATGTGCCCTGTTTTTACTTTAATCGGCTCCTTAACTTCATATTCATTTTTCAAATAAACGATGAATAACTTTATGGACTGTTCATACGATGACAATGTTTTTGGAGATAAGTTCTTTAATTGACAGTAAATCAGGAAGTCCTCCAATAAAAATTCAAATTCGGTCAACTTCAATTTCTTCACCTCTTTTACAAAAATAAAAAGACCAATGAATTTTTTTATTCATTGGTCCTCTTAGGGGAAGTTTATTGGTTTTGAAATCATTTTTTAGTACCAATCCTTAAAATTGGTTGGCTTGAGATACATCCATAATCCTTATTTCATCAGTGTTAAGAAGCCATATACTCGATCCGAAGCTTGTCCGCCACCATGGCGATGAATTCTGAATTTGTGGGTTTCGCTTTGGAAACAGAAACCGTATAGCCGAACAAAGCAGCAATGGATTCCATGTTTCCACGGCTCCAGGCGACTTCGATGGCGTGGCGGATGGCCCGCTCTACCCGGCTCGGGGTTGTGTTATATTTCCGGGCAATTTCCGGATAAAGTACTTTCGTAATCGAGCCAAGCAGTTCAATGTCATTGAATACCATTGTGATCGCTTCCCGTAAATACAAGTACCCTTTTATATGAGCCGGGACGCCGATTTCATGAATAACAGCCGTTATGCTGGCATCGATGTTTTTCTTTTTCTTTTTCGGTTCTTCTTTTCGTTCCATGTGGCGTTGAGGCTGCTCGGCGCCAGCTACCTGACGGATTTGGCCGACGAGGCTCTCCATATCAAACGGCTTTAGCATAAAGTATGAAGCACCAAGTTCAACCGCTTTTTTTGTCACGTCCTCCTGTCCGAAGGCGGTCAGCATAATAACGTGCGGCTGTTTTTGCCCGCTTGTCCGAAGCCGCTCCAGAACCGCCAGCCCATCCATATGAGGCATGATAATATCTAAAATTAACACATCTGCCTCTACTTCAGGCAGCATCGTCAAACATTCTTGTCCATTGAAAGCCGTTCCGACAATTGTCATATCTTCCTGGCTTGTCACTACTTCTTCAAGCAACTGCACGAGCTGCCGGTTATCATCCGCAATTGCTACCTTTATTTCGCTCAAATCATTTCCTCCTTATTCCTTACCCTTAAGGTTATTCTAATGGTTTTTTCGACAAAGAGAAATGATTTCCTTTAAAAAATTCAAAATATTTATTTTATCTGATTTTTTGTCATTTTTCGACTTTTTCCTTATAAATTTTCGTCAAAAAAAGAGCGCAATTGCGCTCTACAATAATCCTGCATCTTTTAGCATCCAATCGATATGCACGCCATATCCGGAGAGTGGGTCATTTACAAAGACATGAGTGACCGCTCCAATTACGCGTCCATTTTGTAAAATCGGACTGCCGCTCATCCCTTGGACGATTCCGCCCGTTTTATTAATGAGCCGGGGATCGGTCATTTTAATAATCATTCCTTTAATCGCAGGTTTCGTTTGCTGAATAGTCCGCGTAATGGAAATATTATACGTTTCAATTTGATTGTTTTTTGTTACCGTCCATATTTGCGCTGGTCCTTCCTCCACTTCATCCGGATGGGCTGCTGGATAAATTTTTGCTCCGTCCATATCATGCTCAAGCTGTCCAAACAAGCCGAACGGTGTATTCGACGTTACGTCTCCCCATTTTTTCTCTGTCGGAATATCAGCAGTTTTTTCTCCTGGAACGCCTTCCGCTGCTTTTTTAATACCGGTTACCCGCGCCGGATACAGTGTGCCTTTTACAGGTGCAAAAGGCTTGCCTGACTGCAGATCACTAATCACATGACCGAGCGCTCCGAATTTTTTTGATTTCGGCTCGTAAAAGGTTAGCGTCCCAATTCCAGCTGTTTTATTTTTAATATATAAGCCAAGTTTAGAAATATTTGTCCCTGAATCTTTAACCGGTTTTACGGAAAGATCCAGCATCTTTTTACCGCGCATCACGGTGAGCTTTACGGATTTTTGCTGGTCAGCCGCTTTTTGCACATACGGCCGGATCGCTTGAGGCTCGGTTACTTTATGGCCATTTACACGAGTTATCACATCTCCCGGCAGCAAGCCCGCCGCTTCCCCTGGTGAAATGCGATCTGTATCAGTTTCAATAAAATGAAATCCCACTACGTAAAGCCCTTTCGTCTCAAGCTGTACACCGACTGATTGACCGCTGGGCACCACAAAAACCCGTTCCCGCTTTTCCTGTACTGCCGGAAAGCCCGCTGACTGCAGCAGTTCTGTTTCCGTTTGTTCTGCTTGAATAGCCGATCCGCCTGCCGTCCATACAGTGAATAAAAGCAAAAATGAAAAAAGACCCCGACTTAATACCGCCATACCACTCCCTCCATTTCATCTTGCTCTGTTAATTTGTCCGGAGGGGAGTGTTATTATAACGGTAATTAGGGGGCTAGATGGATGGCATTTCAAACAGCCGCATGTTTAATTTTTGCTGATAAGGATAGCAGCTCTCTGGCATGCTCTTTTGTCAAATCCGTCATTTCTGCACCGGAAATCATTCGGCCAATTTCTGCCGCTTTTTCTTCTTCGCTAAGAGGAGACACAGTTGTACTTGTCCGTGCGCCTTCAAGATTTTTTTGAATGTATAAATGTGTATCCGCCATGGCAGCTACCTGTGGCAAATGAGAAATACACATTACTTGCGAGTGGACGGCAATTTTATAAATTTTTTCACCAATTGCCTGAGCAACCCGTCCGCTGACACCTGTATCAACTTCATCAAAAATAATCGACGTCATACCTTGATGACGTGAAAAAATCGTTTTCATTGCCAGCATGACCCGTGACATTTCACCGCCGGATGCAATTTTCACAAGCGGCTTTAAGGGTTCACCTGGATTTGTTGTCATATAAAACTCAATTTGGTCCAAGCCGTCTTTTTTAAACTGCCCTGATTCATTTTTAACATACACATTGAAGACTGTCTTTTCCATATAAAGCTCTTTTAATTCACGGTGAATCGCTTCTTCAAGCTGGGCTGCCGCTTTACGGCGAAGAACAGACAGCTTTTTCCCTTCCACTTCCACGTCGGCTTCTGCTTCTGCTAATTCTTTCTGAAGCCGATTGACATGTGTATCACGATGTGTGAGCTGATCAATTTCTTCGGCAATCGACTCACCGTATTGCAAAATTTCATCAATCGTTGCTCCATATTTGCGCTTTAGCTGGCTGATTTCATTGAGGCGGCTTTGAATTTCATTGAGGCGTTCCGGATTAAATTCAAGTGTATCCAGCAAAGAACTTACATCCCGAACCGTATCTTCAAGCACATAAAAACTATTCGCGGCTGACTCATGAAGCGATTTATACTCTTCATTAATATCTGCTGCAGATTCGAGTCCATTTACACTCAAGCCAAGCCAGTCTAATGCTCTTCCATCGCCTGACAATGCATTGTACGCTTCTGATAAAGCACCATACAATTTCTCAAAGTTCGCAAGCTGCTGGCGCTCCGCTTCAAGCTTTTCTTCTTCTCCAGACACCAATTCCGCTTTTTCAATTTCATTCAGCTGAAATTGAATTAAATCAAGCCTGTGGGCCAAATGCTGGTCATTTTCGCTTAAACGGCGGATTTCGGACTGCAAATAAGCGTAGCGG
Source organism: Domibacillus sp. A3M-37 (assembly GCF_024213455.1). Classification (NCBI taxonomy): domain Bacteria; kingdom Bacillati; phylum Bacillota; class Bacilli; order Caryophanales; family Bacillaceae; genus Domibacillus; species Domibacillus sp. A3M-37. The sequence continues at coordinate 171,160 of NZ_JANAVL010000007.1, forward strand.
CCGTATACTTCTTCATATTGTCCTCTGGCTTTTAAAATCGGTGCGCCGCCAAAATCATCAAGCAGCCGGATATGACTTGCGGCGTTCATCAATTCCTGGTGTTCGTGCTGTCCATGAATATCCATGAGCCGGGCGCCAATTTCCCGCAAAATAGACAATGTGACCAATTTCCCATTTACCCGGCACACACTTTTGCCTGCTGCTGAAATTTCCCGGCGCAAAATGATCGCTTCCTCGTCCACATCGATGCCAAATTCTCGGCAGACAGGTGCACAGGGGTGATCGCTATGAATGGCAAACAGCCCTTCAATCTCAGCTTTTTTTTCGCCATGGCGGACAAATTCACCTGAGCCCCTTCCACCGGTTAACAGCTGGAGTGCATCAATAATAATCGATTTCCCTGCACCCGTTTCACCTGTCAATACGGTCAATCCCCGTTCAAATGAAAGGGCAAGCGAATCAATAATGGCAAAATGGCGAATTGATAATTCCTGAAGCACAATCGGTCACATCCTTATTAAAGCATTTCTAAAAAGCGGGTCGATACGACCTCTGTATGTTCCGGTGCTCGGCAAATAAGCAGGCACGTATCATCGCCGCAAATCGTTCCCATAATTTCTTCCCAGTCTAAATTGTCGATGAGTGCCCCAACTGCCTGCGCATTACCCGGCAGTGTTTTCATGACCACAAAATGACCAGCAGAGTCGATGCTGACAAAACAGTCTACAAGCGATCGTTTTAATTTTTGCAATGGATTAAAGCGTTGATCGGCGGGTAAGCTATATTTGTAACGCCCATCCATTAATGGCACTTTCACGAGATGGAGTTCTTTAATATCACGTGAAATGGTTGCTTGCGTCACATTGTATCCAGATTCGCGCAGCAAATCGACAAGCTCATCCTGTGTTTCAATTTCATTATTTGCAATCATTTCTCTAATTTTTATATGTCGCTGTCCTTTATTCATATCGTTCACCTCATAATGTATAATTATACTTGTTTATACATTATCATATTGTATATGCAATGAAAAGTATAGAAAAAGCGGCACGTTTCCATTTTATATAGACGGAATCGGCCGCTTTTTTAAGCAAAGATGGTTAGCTTTTTTGATTGAATTCTTCGTGAGCTGCTGCCACAGCCTGCTCTGATGTAACAGGCAGCTTGATGTTCCCGCCGTTTTCTTCACCCGGCCAGCGAATATGCAGCAAAAATTCAATGTTGCCATCACCGCCCGTAATAGGTGAATGCGATACATTCATCACATCATAACCAAGTGTAGATGCAAGCTGCACAATTTTTTCAATGACAGCCTGATGAACCGCACGATCACGCACAATCCCTTTTTTACCGACTTGGTCACGTCCCGCTTCAAACTGCGGCTTTATGAGTGCCATGACATCGGCTCCTGAAACAAGAAGCGTTTTTAAAACCGGCAGAATAAGTGATAGGGAAATAAACGATACATCGATTACAGCAAAATCAGGCATGCCACGCTCTAAATTCGCTGGCGTCACATATCGGAAATTAGTCCGCTCCATAACAACAACGCGCTCATCCTGGCGGAGCTTCCATGCCAGCTGATTATATCCAACATCCAGTGCATAGGACATTTTCGCGCCATTTTGAAGCGCGCAATCAGTGAATCCGCCCGTTGACGCACCAATATCAATTAATATTTTATCCTGAACTGTAAGATCAAATACACGCAGCGCTTTTTCAAGCTTTAATCCGCCACGGCTCACATACGGCATCGTTTTTCCTTTTATCTCGAGCGGCGCATCAACTGGAATTTTTTCTCCCGGCTTGTCGATCCGCTCTTCGTTGGAATAAACAATCCCGGCCATTACAGCACGCTTTGCTTTTTCACGTGTTTCAATTAAGCCTTTTTCAACGAGAAGTACATCAATTCGTTCCTTTTTAGCCATCGTTATGCACGTTCCTCTTGTTTTTCCCGAACGAGAGCTGTTAATTTACGAACCGCTTCTTCCCTCGTTAAGTGAATGTCTTCAAGCAGCATTGTCACACTGCCATGTTCAATAAACTGATCTGGAATCCCCATTCGGTCAATGACTACACCGTGATGACCTGATTCGTGCGCTTCTTCAAGAACCGCGCTGCCGAATCCGCCTTCAAGTATGGCTTCTTCAATCGTTAAAATCGGTATGTGTTGGGTAAATAGTTCGTTCAGCATCGTGTGATCAAGCGGCTTAATAAAACGGGCATTTACAACTTTGACACTCATGCCGCGGGCTTCCAGCTCTTCTGCTGCTTCAAGCGCCATCGAAATAGTTGTACCGAACGTTAAAACAGCCGCATCTGTTCCTTCTTTTAATACTTCCCATGAACCAATTGGAATAACACCAAGCTGAGGATCTATGTCAACACCAAGCCCGTTGCCCCGCGGAAAACGCATTGCGATTGGACCATCGTCATATTGAATCGCGGTGTTGACCATATGGCGCCCTTCATTTTCGTCTTTGGGCATCATTAAAATCATATTGGGCAAGTGGCGGAGAAACGCAATATCGAACACGCCTTGGTGCGTTTCACCATCTCCTCCAACAAGTCCGGAGCGGTCAATACCGATAAACACATTTAAATTCGGACGGCAAATGTCGTGGACGACCTGGTCATAAGCACGCTGCAAAAATGTCGAATAAATAGCTAGAAACGGCTTCATGCCTTGTGTGGCAAGTCCGGCAGCAACTGTTGCAGCATGCTGTTCAGCGATGCCGACGTCAAACATCCGTTCAGGAAATTCACTGGCAAATCCAAGCAATTTAGAACCAACCGGCATCGCTGGTGTAATGGCAACGATACGCTCATCAGTCCGGGCAATTTCACGTACCGTCTCACTGACCACTGCACTCCAAGCGGGCGGTTCATTTTTCGCTTTAATCATGTCACCCGTGTCCATTTTATATGGACCTGTGCCATGCCAAGAACCGACTATATCTGTTTCAGCGGGCTTGTACCCTTTACCTTTTTTCGTAATAACATGAACAAGAACCGGTCCCTCTGTCCGCTTCGCCTGCTCCAGGCTTTTGATTAAATCAGCAAAATTATGTCCATCAATCGGACCGAGATACGTAAAGCCGAATTCTTCAAAAAACATGCCCGGAACAAACATATACTTTAAGCTGTCTTTCATCCGTTCTGCTGTTGAAGCTACTTTACCGCCCACGGCCGGAATCCGCTTTAATAAAAGCTCTAAATCATCTTTCAGCTTATTATATTTACCGCCTGTTCTCATTCTTCCAAGCATGTTATGCATCGCACCAACATTTGGGGCAATCGACATTTCATTGTCATTTAAAATGACGATCATATTCGTTTTTTCATGACCGATATGATTGAGTGCTTCCAGTGCCATTCCGCCTGTGAGCGCACCGTCTCCAATTACCGGAACAATATGGTCGTCTGATTTTTTCAAGTCACGGGCAATTGCCATGCCCATTGCAGCGGATAATGACGTCGAGCTGTGTCCAGTCTCCCATACGTCGTGTTCGCTTTCATTCATTTTTGGAAATCCACACAGTCCTTTATACTGGCGCAGCGTGTCAAATCTATCCGCCCGGCCAGTTAAAATTTTATGGACATAGGATTGGTGCCCGACATCAAATAAAAATTTATCTTTTGGGCTTGTAAAACAGTGATGGAGAGCAACAGTCAACTCGACAACTCCAAGATTGGGGCCAATATGCCCGCCTGTTACAGATAGTTTCTCAATGAGAAATCTGCGGATTTCCGAGCTTAGCTGCTCCATTTCATGCACATTCATTTTTTTCACAAAAGACGGGTCTTTAATGGATAATAGATCCAAGTGGATCAGCTCACTTTCCTGACTGTTTCAGTTTTAGTTAAATGTACCGCTATTATAGCACAGGCCGATTGCCGCTAACAATTTTCGTCATTTTACGATGTGCGTTTCGCAATTAAATCAGCAAATGCTTCTAAAAGAGGCGCCGGCCTTTTTAATAAAGCGATGGCTTTTAAAGCACCTTGCAGCTCTTCAGATAGCTTTTCTTTCGCGCCGTCCATGGTCAATAAAACCGGATATGTACTTTTTTCATTTGATTCGTCACTGCCGACCGGCTTGCCGATTTCTTCTTCCGTCCCTTCTACATCTAAAATGTCATCACGGATTTGAAAAGCCAGCCCGATATGGCGCGCATACGTTTCAAGCAGCATTGTTTCTGCCTTATCTGCACCGCCAATAAGAGCACCAGCCATGACACTAAATTCAAGCAAGCGTCCTGTTTTTTGATGATGAATATATTCAAGTTCAGCAAGGGAAAGCATTTTTTGTTCCCCTTCCATATCGGCAACCTGCCCGCCTGCCATACCAGCCGGACCCGCCGCAAAGGACAGCATGCGGATTAATTGAACAGCCTGCTCCGGTGAATACACATCGGAACGGGCAATGATTTCAAACGCATACGTCAACAGCGCGTCACCTGCTAAAATGGCTGTTGCTTCACCAAACACTTTATGATTTGTCGGCTTTCCACGTCGCAAATCGTCGTCATCCATTGCAGGCAAATCATCATGAATTAACGAGTACGTATGGATCATTTCAAGTGCGCAGGCAACATCAAACCCTTGTTCCGCTTTTTGTCCATACGTTTCAAGCGCCGCAAATAGGAGCATCGGTCTAATCCGTTTTCCTCCCGCTTTTAATGAATACGCCATCGCTTCTTTCAGCACATCCGGTGCCTGTAATGTGTTAACGTACTCAAGCATATACGGTTCGAACAATTCCAGCTTTTCGTCCATATATTTTTTTAAATCCGTCACTCGTCCTCACCATCCAAACGAAATGGCTGATCTCCATCGTTTGTTACCAGCTTAGCCAGTTCTGTTTCCGCTTTTTTCAGCTTGCTGTGGCATAAAGCAGACAATTCCATCCCGCGCTTATATTCTTCTAGCGCTTCTTCCAGGGGCACGTCCCCTTCTTCCAGACGCGCAGTGATTTTTTCCAGCTGCTCCATTGCCTGTTCAAAGCTTACATTTTCAAGTTTCATCTTTCTTCCCCCCGATTAAGTCGACATGTGCATGAATCGTGCCGTCAGTCATCTGCACACGAATGCGGTCTCCTTTTTCCACATCTTGGACTGTTTTTATCAATATTTCGTCATCACTGTATATAAGGCTGTACCCTCTTTCCATCACTTTTAGTGGACTGAGGGCATCGAGCATGGCAATATTTTGTTGAAAAGCTGATTTTTTTTCATTTACAGCTGATTGGGTCAGCCAGTGCAGCCGTTTTTTTATTTTTTCAAGCTGTACCGCTTCGAATTCAATACGCGGGCCGGGACCCATTCTTGAGAGACGGAACGATGCATGCTGCACAGCTGTTTTTTTTCGATCGACCAATAATTTTGCACGGTGGATGAGCTGTTCTTGCAGCCGGTCCGCCCGCTCAAATTGCTGTCTATAAAGCGCTTGTGGGTTACGCATTACGTAGGCGTTTAAAATGGCTTGATGCCGGTTTCTTGAAGAACGGATTTTTTCTGAAGCAGCCCGCATGAGGCGATTTTCTTTCGCCTTAATTCGTTCCGATACTTCTTCAATGTGCGGAACCGCCATTTCTGCTGCTGCTGTTGGGGTCGGTGCCCGTAAATCGGCAACAAAATCAGCAATCGTAAAATCGGTTTCGTGGCCAACGGCAGAGATAACCGGAATCTTTGAGGAACGGATCGCCCGGGCGACTGCTTCTTCATTAAAGGCCCACAGTTCTTCGATTGAACCTCCGCCGCGCCCGGCAATCACAATATCCGCACGGCCATCTTCATTGGCTTTTTCAAGCTGGCTCACAATCGATGCCGCCGCGCGGTCTCCTTGGACAAGTGCCGGATAAATGAGCACTTCAGCAGAAGGATAACGACGGTTAATCGTCGTTAAAATGTCCCGAATCGCTGCACCGGTTGGCGAAGTTACCACAGCGATAGAAGAGGGATAAGCCGGTATCGAGCGCTTGACATCTGTGCGAAACAGCCCTTCCTGCTCAAGTTTCTTTTTGAGCAGCTCAAATGCAGCAAACAAATTACCGGCCCCATCCTGCTGCATTGTTTTTACATACATTTGATATTGACCGCTTGATTCATATATGGTCACGTCCCCCGTCAAAATAACTTCCATGCCGTTTTCAGGACGAAATGTTAACGACTTTGCAGAAGCGGCAAACATCACTGCCATGATGCGCGCACTGTCATCTTTCAGCGTGAAATACAGATGTCCGCTCGAATGGTGCTTCACGTTGGACAGCTCGCCTTTTACGGCCATATTTTTCAAATGCGGGTCCGCATCAAATTTTCTCTTTATGTATTTCGTTAACGCTTTAACGGTCAAATGCTGATTTGGCTCCATCTCTGTTCACCTTTTTCTTCACAAGAAATGCGCAAGGCGCTTTATATTCATAAAAAAACTGTCTTTCCGATTATAACACGATCGAAAAGACAGTTTCATTCATCTACTATGAATTTATTTCGCTGCGGATGCTTTTGCTGATTTCACTGTGTTGTAAAGAAGCATTGTAATGGTCATCGGACCAACACCACCTGGCACCGGTGTAATGGCACCCGCTGTTTCTTTCGCACTGTTAAAGTCAACATCGCCGCACAGCTTGCCTTCTGCGTTTCGGTTAATCCCGACATCAATAACAACTGCGCCCGGCTTTAAGTGGTCTGCTGTTACATAATTGGCAATGCCTACTGCCGCAATAACAACATCTGCCTGACGCGTGATCGACGGCAAGTCTTTCGTACGGGAATGGCAAATCGTGACCGTTGCGTTATGCATTAATGAAAGCAATGCAGCCGGCTTGCCGACAATGTTGCTTCGTCCAATAACGACAACATGCTTGCCTTCAAGCGAAATATTCTCTTTCTCGAGCATTTTCATGATGCCATATGGCGTACATGAATAAAACGTATCTTTACCAATCACCATTTTTCCGACGTTCACTGGATGGAAGCCGTCAACATCTTTTTCAGGAATAATCGCATCGATCACTTTGTCTTCAGAAATATGCTTCGGAAGCGGCAGCTGGACAAGAATACCGTGAATGTTTTCGTCGTTGTTCAGTTCCTCTACTTTTTGCAAAAGCGCTTCTTCCGTCCAATCAGCTGGAAAGCGGTGAACTTCTGAATGAATACCGATTTCTTTGCTGCTTTTTTCTTTGCTGTTTACATACGTATGAGAAGCTGGGTCGTCCCCAACGATCACGACCGCAAGCCCCGGTGTTGTGCCGGATGCTTTCAGCGCATCAATTTCTTCTTTTAGTTCTGCACGAATGTCTTTCGCAATTGCTTTTCCGTCAATAATAGCTGCTGTCATGAAAAAACCCCTCACTTAGTCCATTAATTGATTGATTTTTGATAAAACACCATTAATAAATTTCCCAGCGCGTTCATCACTAAAATACTTCGCCAGTTCAATTGCTTCGTTTATGGCCACTTTAGCTGGAACGTCGTCTGAATAGTTCATTTCGTATACAGCGAGGCGCAAAATGTTTCGGTCAACTTTTGCCAATCGGTCAAATGACCATTTTTCCAGATTATTTTTAATCATTGCATCAATTTCATCACGATGTGTTTCCACACCGGCAACAATTTCCTGCAAATAACTGCTGTCACTTTCATCGCCGTTTAACACGTTCTCAACCGCTTCCGCTGACTCCGCTCCACTTAAATCCATCTGATAAAGAGCCTGTATGCCCTTTTCCCGTGCCGTGCGTCTATTCATTCGATTGCTCCTTTATATTTAATGCCTTTTTGATCATAGCATAAAAAACCCTTGTCGAAAACAATCGAAAAGTGCAAGGCGCCTGTTTATCGGCGACAAGCATAAGATGAGCACTAGCGGAGGCGCTTTTTGCCTGCAGAAGGGCTTGTCTGGATAAAATGAGAAAAACGCCCCGGCAATGCCGGAGCGCTTTTTCTTTTACACTTCATCCTGGTACTCAGGTTCTGGCTGCTTCGTTTCAAATTGAATCCCAACAATATGAATGTTTACTTCGTCTGCTTCTAGTGCCGTCATGTTTAAAAGGGTCTGACGAATCCCTTCTTGCACGAGCTTCGCGACCCGAGGAATGGAGACGCCAAATTTCACAACACAATACACATCCACTTTTATGCCTTCTTCGGTTAACTCAACCCGGACACCTTTGCCATGGTTTTTCTTGCCGAGACGTTCCACAACACCCGCCGCAAAGCTGCCGCGCATTTTTTCCACTCCGTCGACTTCTGATGCGGCAATGCCGGCAATGACTTCAATCACTTCAGGCGCAATTTCAATGCGGCCATGGCCGCCTTCTCCATTACTCATTTCAAGTACCTGATTTACAGCTTGCTGTTCTGACATGCTGTGCACCTCCGAATTAAGATTGAGTTTTCATTACATCGTACGTTTCTAGAAATTTCGTATTAAAATCCCCGCTAATAAATACGTCATGCTCAAGCAGTTTTTGATGGAATGGAATGGTTGTGTGAACACCTTCCACCACAAATTCTGACAACGCCCGCTTCATCCGCGCAATTGCCTCTTCCCTCGTTTTTCCGTGCACGATTAATTTCGCGACCATTGAATCATAAAATGGCGGAATCATGTACCCTGGATAAACGGCAGAGTCGATACGGACACCAAATCCACCCGGCGGAAGATATCCTTCTACTCTTCCAGGTGATGGCATGAAATTTTTCTCCGGATTTTCAGCATTAATCCGGCATTCAATCGCCCAGCCGTCAAATGTGACATCTTCTTGTTTAACGGACAGTACTTCGCCGGAAGCAACGCGGATTTGTTCTTTGATCAAATCAACACCCGTAACCATTTCAGTTACTGGATGCTCTACTTGGATACGCGTGTTCATTTCCATAAAATAATACATGCCGGCATGTACATCATAAATGAATTCTACCGTGCCTGCCCCTGTATAATCAACTGCTTTGGCTGCTTTTACGGCTGCTTCACCCATTTCGGCTCTTATTTTTTCAGTTAATGCCGGTGATGGTGTTTCTTCAAGCAGCTTTTGCATGCGACGCTGAATCGTACAGTCCCTCTCGCCAAGGTGAATGACATTGCCATGTGTATCAGCCATCACTTGAATTTCAACGTGGCGGAAATCTTCAATAAACTTTTCAAGATATACGCCTGGATTGCCAAAAGCCGTCGCCGCTTCTTGCTGCGTCATGTTGACACCTTTTTCAAGCTCCGTCTCATCACGCGCGACACGGATACCTTTTCCGCCGCCGCCTGCTGTTGCTTTAATGATAACCGGATAGCCAATCTGAGCAGCGATAGACAAACCTTGTTCTACATCCTTTATAATCCCATCCGATCCTGGAACGATCGGCACGCCTGCTTTTTCCATCGTATCGCGCGCAACATCTTTTGTCCCCATTTGTGTAATCGCTTCGGGTGATGGGCCGATAAAAATAATATTGCATTCACGGCACAATTCCGCAAAGCTTGCATTTTCCGCCAAAAAGCCATAGCCGGGATGAATGGCATCTGATTCTGTTAATTTGGCAACGCTGACAATGTTTGTGAAATTTAAATAGCTGTCTTTTGAAGCTGTTGGTCCAATGCAGTATGCTTCGTCTGCTAACTGCACGTGAAGCGCTTCACGGTCTGCTTCTGAAAATACAGCGACCGTTTCAATCTGAAGCTCTTTGCAGGCACGAATAATCCGAACTGCAATTTCGCCGCGATTGGCAATTAATACTTTTTTAATCATGGCAAATTCTCCTTTATTCTGGTTTGACTAAGAAAAGCGGCTGGCCGTATTCAACGAGCTGGCCGTCTTTCACGAGGATTTCGACAATTTCGCCGTCTACTTCTGCTTCGATTTCATTAAAAAGCTTCATTGCCTCAACAATACAGACTACGGAGTCTGATTGGATTTTAGATCCAGGCTTTACGTACGCTTCCTTGTCTGGCGACTGAGATTGGTAAAATGTACCAACCATTGGCGAAGTGATTTTATGTAAACTTGAATCATCTGCTGCTGACTTCGGTGCTTCCGGTACCGGTGCTTCTTGAATAGCTGGCGCTTTCGGCGTCTCCTGCACAGCCTGTGTAGTATGTTGAACATTTGATGCCGGTGCTTCCGGTGTTGCAGCATATGTAGTCTTTCCGGTTGATTTTTTCATTTTCAGCTTGCTTCCCGCTGACTCAAATACAAATTCTTCAATCCCTGATTGGTCGACCAGCTTGATCAACTCTCTAATTTCTTGCACTTTCATGTACCCAACACCCCTTTTAGGAAATAAATAGATGAGCCGTTTTCATCCAGCGAAAAAAGCTCCTTCTCTCATTTTATCTTTTTTTCTTCAATTAGCAAATACAGAATATGAATGAAACAAGCCCGCTTCGTAAAAAAGCGGGTCTTTTTTTTATTTAAATGGCTCAAATTCTACTGAAACAGGCATTTTATCGCCCATTTCTTCTTTTGCCAGCCGGATCAGTTCATTGGCCTCCTCAGTAGAATGGCTGTCCGCTTTTACGGTAATTCGAATCTCGCCTTCCATCATTCGGACGAGCGCATCCTCATATCCTTTTGACTTAATAACCGTTTCTAGCATCCGTTCGCTTGAAGCCTGTTCATCCAGCTGCTGCATCGTTGTGTATGCTTCATCTTTTTCTTCGGCCGACAAATCAGCAGACGCCACCTTCGCCGTTAATTCTTCTTTCTGGCGGCTGCGTTCTTCTTCTGCTTCAAGACGAATCATTTCAAACACTTCATCATCCGGCGTTTCTTCAACAGCCACGTCCACATCTTCCGTTGGTTCAGGAACGGTTTCTTCAAGTGTTGATACTGGCAGTAATTTTTCAGGACCGGTCACATAATAAACACCAAGCACAGCAGTTAAACTGACCATTGTAAACAGCCAAACGGTTTGTTTTTTCGGCATTAGTTTTTCCCTCCTGTTTTTCCCGGCATGACGGCTACACGGTGCATTGGAACACCAAGCACACGTGTGACTGCTTCTACCATTCGCTTTTTCACCTGGACCCGCTCAACACCTTTGGCGACAATTAATACCCCTTGAATGTCCGGCTTGCGCGTTTCCGTCATAACCGGACTTTCCACATCTCCGTTCCGAATAACAGCCATTTGTTCATCTGTCGTGTTTTCGCCACTCCCCTTTGAAGAAGCTACATTTTTTTCATAGACGCTTCGCTCCGAGGAAGCAAGATTGACAATGACTGAGACATCTGAGACGCCGTCGATTTTATTAAGCACACGGGTCAGTTCTGATTCATAGTTTTTTTTCAAATCGGTTTCCGCAGCAGCAACAGGCTCTGAGGCGGTTTCCTCAGGTGGTTCAGATCCATTTAAATCACTAAGAGCCATGAGAGCAATCCCGACGCCAAGCATGATGGCCGCCCACTTCAGCGGCTTATCCGCTTTTCCATTTTTCCACCTTGTTAGAAGCGAATGCCGGTCAGCCACCTCCCAGTTCCTCCTTTTCCATCACCATATTCAGCTGATGATCCTCAATATTCCAATTTTCTGTTAAGACATTTCGAATTTTCTCTTCTGGACAGGTCCCTTTCACAAGCACTTGAATGTTTTTTAAATCTTCACCATTCATTTCAGCCCCAACGTCGAGCACTTCACAGGAAGAAAAAGAGGCCGCAGCCATTTTCGCATCCGAATGAAGCTGTTGATTTACATACGTATTAGAAGCAAGTTCAGACACATCTGATAATTGATTCAACTGCTGCTTCGTTTCCAGTTGAAAAGACGACGTGCTTTGTTCATTGAAAAAGGAAAACGACCAGTCGGCTGAAAAAAGTGGATTAATGAGGGCTGCCATAATGACGAGCCCCGCTGCCAGCCTTACATATTTTTTCATCGGTGAGTCGGATAAGAGCATGTCCACCACAGAAGCGCATAAAAGCAGCGCCAGAACAGATGACAGCCAGTCAAAAATGGCCTGCATTGTTTCACCTCATCATATAAGCGGCATTTCCTGCTGACACAACAGCCGCCATAAACAGGAAGTACATAAAAGATACAAGCGCAAGAGACGCCAGCATAAATGACATTGTTTTCCCAATAATTTCGAGAAGAGATGCGGCAGCCGAGTCACCGAGTGGCTGCAGCACAGCAGCGGAGGCTTTATACAAGATAACAAGCACCGCCAGTTTGACAACTGGAAACAAGGCAGTCAAACCCAAAAGGCCAATACCTGCTGCGCCAGCTGTGTTGTGGATCATCAATGCCGCTCCGGATGCTGTATCAGCAGCATCCGCCATCATTCGCCCAACAACCGGCACGAATGTACCGCTTAGAAATTTAGCCGTTTTTACTGTTAAACCATCTGCAGCAGCGGCTGTCATGCCTCTCATCGTTAAAATGGCTAGAAAAACCGCCATGAAAGCGCTGAGAAGAGACAAGCTGACCGTCCGAAGCAGCGATGCGATCCGGTCTGCATTGTAATGATCCGATAACAGACTGACCAAGCTGAAGACGACGGAAAAAATGAGGCATGGCAAAATAATTTGGTCAATTAAAATACCGGATGCATTCATCATAAAAAGCAGCAGCGGCGGAAACAAAGCAGCGGACGCTACAGCGCCGCTTATCGTCAATAAAGCAATCAAAACCGGCATGAAAGCCATCATAAAAACCGTCATTTGCTCAACCGCTGCAGATACAGATTCTACTGCCAGCCGGAATGTATTCATCGCTAAAATAAAGATCGGGATTAACACAGCCGCTTCTGCCGTCTTGGTTACAGTGTGTGTTTCAAGTGCTTGTCCTACTGTTTTTAACACAGAAGCCAAAATCGACAGTAAAAAAATAATCGCGAGACTTTCTGCATGCGTAGTGATTTCAAAAAAAACATAAGATTTTAAAGTGGACAGCCAGCTCTCCAGCGAGAACAAAGAGGCTAGATCCAGATGCTCTGCGTCAAATTCCATTTTTCTCGGCATAAATGGTCCATACAGCTGCTTCAACTCACTCCATCGTTTTTCAAGCGCTGATAAGTCTGCTTGCTCGATTATTGGCTGCCATATGTGTTCCATGGATCACCGCCCTGGAAGCATGTTTAAAACTGTTTCAATCAAGAGGGTCAAAATAGGCAGAATGAGTGCCATAATGATGATTTTTCCTGCGATTTCCATCTTCGCAGCAAGTGCCTGCTGTCCCGCGTCTTTCGCAATATTAGCAATGAATTCCGAAATAAACGCAACGCCAACCGCTTTTAAGACGGTTTCAATATAAAGTGTCTCCACAGCCGCATACGCAGCCATTTTTCGAACGGCCGTGATAAGCTTGGCCATTTCATCAGCAAATTGGTAAAAAAGAATGCTGCACGTAAACAAAATAAACAACAGCGAAAAACCCGGATTGAATTCATCGAGCAGAATGGCTAAAAAAACAGCGACGAGTATGATAGCGGCAATATGAGTAATCGCAATGGGTAAACCGCTCCTGTCATTGAAATAAAAAAACCGATTTAATTTTATCGAATAGCTGTCCAACAATTGTCGCGGCCATAAATAAAATATATATAAAGCCGAACAATGTCACCCACTGGGCATATTCTTTCTTGCCAAGCTGTTCTAAAATCGTATGCAAAAAAGCGGCAATGATGCCAATACCTGCAATTTTAAACAATAAATCCACGTCCATATTCATGTTTCGCCCCACCCTATAAAAGCAAAATGGCTGTCATCATGCCGAAGAGCAAACTGACCGACCGGATCATTCCGGAAAGCCGCTTTTCTTCGGCAGCAGCTTCTTCACGCTGCTTTTCAAGCTGTTTTAACACCAATTGAAGCTTTCGTGCTTCTGCAGACTGAGTGACTGCGCCCAGCATACAACCTGCCTGCTCAACAATTTGCACATCCCTTTTTTTTAATGCCAGCCCACTTGCCTGCTTCGTTAGAATATTCGTCCAAAGCTGGCCGGCGCTATCTTCAGATGTAGACAATGCTTCAGCAAATTGATCAAACGCGGCGCTCGCTGGTTTTTCAATTGCTTTTGAAATAGAGCGTGCTGCTGTTTCCATTGACTCAGCCCCATACATAATGGATGATTCAAGCATGATGAAGGCGGTCTCAAACTGGCGAATTTGACGAACGCGTTCGCCATATGAGTTTGATTTATACCAGCCGATAAACAAACTAGCGATAATAATAAAAACTGCTCCAGCCCATTTCATCCGATCACTTGGCTTTCACGTTTTAAAATGGTTAAATGATGCTCGCGGTTTACTTCAATATACGTATCAAACAGACCGCTCTCTTTAATGTGTCGAATGACTGGCCGCCGCAGTGCTTCTTTAAGAGAATGCGCATGAACCGTTGCGATGACCGCAATGCCAGCGTTCAAGGCTTCCGAAAGTGCTTGTGCATCTTCTGCACGGCCAATTTCATCGACTATAAGCACATCTGGGCTCATCGACCGGATCATCATCATCATTCCTTCTGATTTTGGGCACGCATCAAGTACATCCGTACTCGTGCCAACGTCAAGTTGAGGAACACCATGCAAGCAGCCTGCGATTTCAGAGCGTTCATCGACAATGCATGTTTTCATTGGCGGAATACCACGCTTTTCATCTCCTGTGCCAGCCGTACGGGCAATATCCCGCAGCAAGGTTGTTTTGCCGGACCTTGGGGGTCCAATCAACAATGCACTTTTCCATCCATTTTGAAATAATGACGGCAAAAGTGGAAGAGCGGCTCCTTTTTTCTCTTTGGCAATCCGGATGTTAAAAAAAGACAAGTTCGTCATGGAAGCTACTGCCCCTTCTTTAATGACGGCTTGTCCCGCAATACCGATCCGATGCCCGCCTTCAATCGTCAAATACCCACGCTTTAACTGTTCTTCAAGCCGATAAACAGAGTGCTTTGTGATTTTATGGACAAAAGCAGCGCGCTCTTGTTCTGAAAAAAAGGTAGACAGTACGTACGGCTTCGGTCCAGACAGCTCAATTTTCTGTCCGGTTCGAAGCCGGATTTCTTCAATAGCCGGATCGCTTTTCAAAAGAGGACTGACAGCCTGTGATGTCGATTCGGGTAAATAAGGCATAATGGTTTTATAGGGCAATCCGCCGCCTCCTTCCGCTCTTTTCACATTGTATGAATGAAAAAGGCACATTATCCATGAAAAAAAACCGCCAAACGAATTGGCGGTTAACTGGTTTATTGATGGATACGAGCCAGTGCATCTTGTGCAAGCGTCCGGTAGGCAATGTCGTCCATCGGCGGGTTATGAAGACCGGCACGTACATTTTGCCAATAGCGGTGAAGGGGATTTTTCTCAGACAAACTTCTGGCGCCGACAATCCGCATCGCTATGTCGGTCACCTCAATGGCTGTATTAGTGACGAATGCTTTTGCTGCAGCCATTTGCGGCTTAATCGGTTCATTCGGCTCTCGGTCGTAAAGCTCGGCCGTTCGATATAAAAATTGCCGGGCGGTCATCAGCTTCATTTCCATTTCTCCGATTGTTTGCTGTGTTACAGGTAATTCACCAATGGGATGATCAAGTGCAGCCGGTGTATACGATGCTGCAAAATGAAGTGCGTAATCGCGGGCTGCCCCAGCAATGCCAATATAGCAGGCCGGAATATGAAGCAGTGACCCTTTTCGACGGGCACGGTACGAGTCATCGAGCTTTTCAACAATGTAATGGGCCGGTATCCGTACATTTTCAAGAATTAAGTCATGGCTGGCTGTTCCACGCATGGCCACACTGTCCCACGTTTCACGAATCGACACCCCCTCCGTTGACATCGGAACGAGAAATACAGCAGAGTCACTTGTTTCAGCAATCGAAGCGGACACAAACACATAATCAAGAACCGGTGCGGCAGACGTAAATGTTTTTTCGCCGCTCAATAAATATTCATGACCATCGAGTACAGCCTTCGTTTTAAACGCTGCTCCCCGAAGCGGACTTCCAGCATTGCGCTCACTGGCTGCCGCGTTAATGAGTTTTCCTTTTTGCACTTCTCCCACTAAAAAATCAGCAATATCCGGATTCCAGTGCCGGTATTCCGCATACTCCATTAAAATGCCAGTATGCCATCCGATCGAAAGACCTGTTGCTCCGCACCCTTTCGCAATCAGTTCCTGGTGCTGGACAAAATCAACGAGTGACATACCGCCATTTTGTGGCAGCATCGCTTTCGTATAGCCAATTTTTTTCAAATCGTTTATATTTTCAAATGGAAACGAATTCAGCTGATCAAGCGCCGGCTCTCTTGATTGAAAGTCCGGGATCAGCGGTTTTATTTTTTCTTTCATGTTCAACACGATCGACCTTCTTTCTATTTGTCTTCTTTTATCGTACGAAGAAGCGGCCCAGAACGCAAATAAAAAGAACGTACCCGTTAAGGTACGCTCGCTGAAGTGATTATGCGCGTGATACGTATGAACCGTCTGTTGTATTCACAATGAGAACATCGCCTTCGTTTACGAAGAACGGTACGTTAACAGAAAGACCTGTTTCCACGATCGCCGGTTTTGTACCGCCTGATGCTGTATCGCCTTTAATACCCGGCTCTGTTTCGGTTACTTTCAATTCAACTGTGTTTGGAAGCTCAACCCCGAGTGTTTCAGAACCGTACATCATAATTGATACTTCCATGTTTTCTTTCAAGAACTTCAATTCATATTCAATTTGTGATGCCGGCAGCTCAATCTGGTCATATGATTCAGTATCCATGAATACATGCTGGTCGCCGTTGGCATACAAATACTGCATGCGGCGGTTGTCGATCTGCGCTTTTCCGACTTTTTCACCGGCACGGAACGTTTTTTCCTGAATTGCTCCTGTACGAAGATTACGAAGCTTTGAGCGTACAAATGCCGCTCCTTTTCCTGGTTTTACGTGCTGGAAATCCACAACGCGCCAAATGCCGTTTTCTACCTCAATCGTTAAGCCTGTACGAAAGTCATTTACTGAAATCATCTGTGTTCCTCCTGGAGTTTTACAAAATAATAAGTTCTTTAGCTGAATGTGTGAGCAGTTCATTCCCGCCGTCTGTGAGTATTATATCGTCTTCAATCCGGACGCCGCCGATGCCCGGCAAATAAATACCTGGCTCTACTGTCACAACCATACCGGACTGGAGCGGTTTGTCGTTCATGACTGAAAGTCTCGGGCTTTCATGTACTTCGAGTCCGAGTCCATGGCCAGTCGAATGACCGAACGCGTCTCCATATCCTCTTGACGAAATGATATCACGTGTCACGGCGTCTGCTTCCTTTCCAGTCATCCCCGGCTTAATTTGATCGACTGCTGCCATTTGCGCTTCTAAAACGACCGCGTAAATTTCTTTCAGCTGATCTGTTGGTTCGCCCACGGCAACCGTACGGGTAATATCTGACGCGTATCCTTTATAATATGCGCCAAAGTCAAGCGTCACAAAGTCGCCGGATTCAATCTCTTTCTCACTGGCCACACCATGTGGCAGCGCAGATCGGGCGCCCGAAGCGACGATAATATCAAAGGAAGAAGAAGCTGCACCACATTTTCTCATAAAAAATTCAAGTTCATTTGACACATCGATTTCTTTCGCTCCCGGCTTTAAAAAATCTAGAATGTGCTTGAACGCTGCATCTGCAATATCACACGCTTCCTTTAATATCTTAATCTCTGATTCCGTCTTAATCAAGCGCAAGTTTTCTACGAGTCCCGCGACCGGCTCAAGCGTACCGTTAAAATGCTTTTGAAGCAATTCAAACTCCTGATATGAAATGTATTCTTTTTCAAAACCGAGCGTGCGTACACCCAATGTTTCAGCCTGTCCCATCGCTTCTTCAAAAAGCGATTTTGTATGCTGAATAATGGTAAAGCCTTCCGCCTGTGCTGCCGCTTGCTCCGTATAGCGGAAATCCGTTAAAAAGATAGCGGCTTCTCCCGTCACGAGCACAGCACCCGCCGTTCCGGTAAATCCACTTATATATCGGCGATTGTATGGACTCATAATAAAAAGGCCGTCTAATCCTTTTGCAATCATTTGTGAACGCAATTTTTCAATTTGGCTCATTCCTCAGCCCTCCTTATTTACTAAAAAGTCCAGTGCCATTTCGTATCCGTACAACCCAAAGCCGCACATTTGTCCCGCAGCATGGGGCGCGATGACAGAACGTTGCCGGAATTCTTCACGAGCATGAATATTTGAAATATGTACTTCAATAACCGGTACTTTTATGCCTGCCACGGCATCCCCAAGCGCGTGACTGTAGTGTGTAAAAGCGCCAGGATTAAATATAATCCCATCCAGTCCTTCATCTTCTGCTAGATGAAGCCTTTCAACAAGCTCCCCTTCAAAGTTCGACTGAAACGTAATGACTTGCACTCCTGTTTGTTCCCCGCGTTTGACGACTCGGCTTTCAAGCTCCGCAAGTGTTGTATAGCCGTAAATGTGCGGCTCTCGTTTCCCAAGCCGGTTTAAGTTTGCACCATTCATGAGCAGAATTCTCTTCATTGTTTGTCCCCCGCCTCTTCGCTTTTCCCGATAAGTTTATCATATTCAATCGGCTGCTGACTACCTGCCTTGCTCTTGATGCCAGGAAATCGTTACACTGATAAACAGGCAGTAGCCCAAGAGAAGAGCAAAAATAGTGATTAATTGCAAAGGACTGTGATCATCTATGAAAAAAACGATAAAAAAAAGAAGCACAGTAACAGTTATTCCCGAAAGGAATGGCTTTCTTTTCCGGAGCAGCGCATAGTATAATAAAGAAAGCACGATGGAGATAAATATGGTCAAAATAGCTGCAATCCCATACTTCACAATCGTCGATGATGAAACAGCGGACAGCATCGAGATAGGATTCCAGTTAATAAAATGGAATGTATAAGCCAGCCAGCTAAACAGCAAAAGCAACAGGCCAGCCGTAATGGCTGTCTCAAAAATACCACGCCTCAAATAATCAGAATGTTTAGACTTATTTTGCTTACTCATCTTCTTTCCTCCTCTGAACAAGTCTCGCTTTTATTTTAGCCGGATTACCGCTAAAATATGATTACTACCTGTCCTGCCTAGGGATGAATGAAAGAAGGAACTGATGAAATGAGTAATGAAAAGCCCGTGTACGGCGGCCAGGCCGTTGTCGAAGGCGTCATGTTCGGCGGAAAAAAACATACGGTAACAGCTGTACGGCGAAATGACGGATCAATTGAGTATTTTCACTTGCCGCGCACGATCCGTCCGGCTCTGCAAACGATTAAAAAAATCCCATTTCTTCGAGGCATCGTTGCCATTTTGGATGCCGCCGCGACAGGATCCAAACATTTAAACTTTGCAAATGACCGGTATGATGTTAATCCCGGGGAGGAAGAAACAGAAGCAGAAGAACCGTCCAAGTTAACACTCGTATTCGGTGCGGCTCTCGTCGGAATCCTATCGTTTCTGTTCGGAAAATTTATTTTCACCCTTGTTCCTGTTTTTTTAGCTGTACTCACGAAACCGGTTTTTTCAAGTGATATTTCACAAATTCTAATTGAAGGATTTTTCAAGCTGGTGCTGCTGCTCGTTTACATTTATTTGATTTCAATGACGCCGCTTATTAAACGGGTGTTCCAATATCACGGAGCGGAACATAAAGTAATTAACGCTTATGAAAATGGTTTGCCGCTGACTATTGAAAATGTGCAGAAATCTTCCCGGCTTCACTACCGCTGCGGATCAAGCTTTATTTTATTTACGGTCATTGTTGGCGTTTTCGTGTATATGCTTGTACCAACTGAGCCATTATATGTACGAGTGTTAAATCGTCTGGCGCTTATTCCCGTCGTCCTTGGTATCTCGTTTGAAGTGCTGCAGCTCACGAACAAAGTCCGTGACATTCCAGCATTAAAGTGGCTTGGCTATCCAGGGCTTTGGCTCCAGCTTTTGACGACAAAAGAACCGTCGAATGATCAAGTAGAGGTTGCGATTGCTTCTTTTGAGAAATTAATTTCCATCGAAGAAAGTGCTGAAAAGGGATTAAAAGCAGACGAAATTGTCTAATATGTAAGTAACACTATTTTCCGGGAGGTGGCTTTAATGAATGTTCGTACTGTCGTTGTTTCCGTTATTACTGCACTCGCTGCCATTGGTCTCGTGTCTATGATGATCACCTCTCCCGGGCAGCTCGTGCGTCAGATTGCATATGCCGTCATCACCGTCGTGATTGTCATGTTTTTACTCCGGCTTTTTATGAAAAACCGCGCTGGCGGCAATCGCAGTGAAGATCGCGCTTATTCAAAAGCCGTCAAACAGTCTAAAAAGCGCCGTACGCCCAAAGCAAGCTATAAACCGAAGCCATCCCGATCCGTGGCTTTTACTGCCGCCAAGCCGAAAAAGAAAATGGCCCGCCGCAAAAAAGCCTCACATTTAACCGTGATTCAAGGAAACAAAGGAAAACGGAACTCACGCGCTTCATCCGAATGACTCTGCCCGTACGTTTGGGCAGAGCTTTTTTGAACAAGTATCTGCTTTTGGTCACGAAAGAGCCGCCTCCTTATTTAGGGGCGGCTCTTTAAATTACTTTATTTCAATTTTATAAGCCGCATTTCAGCTGGGCGCCGCAATTTGTGCATGTGTTGCAGCCGCCAAGCTCTTCAACTGTTCCTTTGCGGCAGACCGGGCATGTATTGCCGACTTCGCTGCCGATTGTCACATTTGTTGAACGCAGATCTTGAATCGTATCAATTAAAACAACATGGTTTTCATGTTCTTTCGGTTCAGTTTTTTCTTCTTCATCCCAGTTGTTTTCTTCCGCTTTCAGTGTCAACACCTGAGAGTCACGGCTTCCATCGACGTAAACCGTTCCGCCTTTTGCTCCGCCGTTGTAAAGGCGTTCGTATACACTTTGAACCTGCTCTACTGTGTATCCGCGCGGTGCATTAACTGTTTTAGAGATCGAGCTGTCGATCCAGCGCTGAATAACACACTGGACATCCGCATGCGCTTCAGGTGCGAGACCCATCGCTGTTACGAAATAGTCAGGCAGTTGATCCGGATTGGCTTCAGGATTGCGCTCTAAATAATCTCTCACAATATCCGCTTTGACTTCGATAAACTTGCCGAGGCGTCCGCTGCGATAGTATGTGAATGAAAAGTAAGGCTCTAAACCTGTAGACACACCCACCATCGTTCCAGTTGATCCCGTCGGTGCCACAGTCAGCAAATGAGAGTTGCGAATACCGTTTTCAACAATCGCTTCACGTACATGTTCAGGCATTTTCTTCATGTAGCCAGTGTTGATGAAGGCATCACGCAGGCGGTTTGTTTCTTCAAGCGTTTCCCCTTCAAGGAATGGGAAGCTGCCTTTTTCTTTCGCCAGCTCAACAGACGTTTCGTACGCCGTTACAGCGATCGCTTCAAATACTTCATCGACAAGCGTATTGCCATCTGCCGACCCATATTCTTTTTCACAATAAATCAGCAAGTCCGCAAGTCCCATTACACCAAGACCGACACGTCGTTCACCGAGCGCCTGCTTTTTGTTTTCTTCTAAGAAGTACGGCGTTGCATCAATAACATTGTCCTGCATACGGACACCGGTGCGGACCGTTTCTTTCAGCTTGTCGAAATTCACTGTTTTTGTTTCTTTGTCTGCCATTTGGGCCAGGTTAACGGCTGCTAAGTTGCAGACAGAAAATGGTGCGAGTGGCTGCTCACCGCATGGGTTTGTTGCTACAACCTGCTGACCGTATGCTTTTGCATTCGTCATGTCATTTGCATTGTCGATAAAGAAAATACCCGGTTCCGCTGAATACGTTGCGCATACGTTGATTAAGTTCCACAATTCACGCGCTTTAATTTTGCGGTACGTGCGAATTTCGTACCCTTGGCGCTGCCATTCACGAACGTCACCGACTTTATGCCAGTTCTCGTTGTAATGCACCATTTCTTCCTTGCTGTACTTTTCAACAGCCGGGAAGCGAAGGTCGTAATCAGCATCTGTTTCAACTGCTTCCATAAATTCTTTCGTCAAGCAGATCGAAATGTTGGCTCCAGTTAAAAACTCAGCGTTGTGCACGCTGTATGTGCCGCCTGTCTGAAGCTTTGCTTCCGCTTCTTTAAAGATTTCAGGGCTGAAACCGCCGTAGCCAGGAATGTTTTTGTAATTGACAACCCCTTGGTACATCTGCTCTTCACGTTCTGTGAGCGGTTTAAAATTCAGCTTGTCTTTCGCGGCTTTTTTAATTTGCTCATCCTCTGTGTTTTCAAGAAGATAGCGCAAAATACGCGGATTTTGCATTTTTGAAATAATAAATTCAACAATGTCTGGATGCCAGTCAGCTAACATAATCATTTGGGCGCCTCTGCGCGAACCTCCCTGTTCAACAAGGTGTGTCAGCTTTGCAATGTCATCCAGCCATGATACAGAGCCCGAGGATTTACCGTTGACGCCGCGTGCGAGCGTATTTCGTGGGCGAAGTGTCGATCCGTTCGTGCCGACGCCGCCGCCACGGCTCATAATTTCCATTACTTGCTTGCGATGCTCAGAAATGCCTTCACGCGAATCAGCAACAAATGGCATCACGTAGCAGTTAAAGTACGTTACGTCCGTGTCTGCTCCTGCCCCGTATAAAACACGGCCGGCCGGAATGAAATTTAGGTTCACAAGTTCGTTGTAAAATTTGCCGAACCATTCTTTTTTCTTTTCTTCTGTTTTTTCTACGGAAGAAAGACCTGCTGCGTTACGCTTAGCAATCTGTTCATAAAATACTTCGAGTGGTTTTTCAATAACATCAAGCCCGCGATGAACGATGCCGGTTTCAGCTTCTTTTGGATCATCAATGGCACTGCGGTATTCTTCATCGATTAAAATCGATGCTTTTTTTGCTTCACGGTCGAGTGACACGATAAAGCCCGTTCCCCGTGCAGGGAATTTTGGGTCTTCTTTAATTGTCAAAACGACAAAATCGCCTTCAGACAATGTAATTTTTTGCGTATCTTTGAATGAGTACCGGTCAATCATGACAAGGCGGGAGACGCCTTTGTGTGTAATCTTCATTTCCGGTGTGACAGGGAAAACCTGCGGAAAAATGCTGATGTCCTTGTTTAAATTGTCGATGTTAAGCGACATGTGCTGTGTGGACGTAGCGGACATAGAAACAACCCCTTTAGTATTCTGTTGTAACAAAAAACGAAAACAAACACAATATATTGTGTTTGTTTTTCGATCACACTCTATATATTGATTGAGATTACATAGTTTGTCAAGCCGCCAGATCTTGCCTAAAACAAGGAAAAGCCTTGGACTTCAACTAAAACCGACAAAAAAATTTTATTTTTTTGCTACAAACTATTCTTCTTATCTGCGGAAATTCCAGTTATCACTTTCATACCGCTCATGCTGAATTTTATCAATTTGACGTTTTTGATCGTCTGTTAAAACGAGCGGTTCAAGATGAATATTTAATCCTTCTTCAAACCCTTTTTTAAAGGCGGCCCGCGCTTCATCAAGCGTAACCCGTTTGGCACACAGAGCATTGATCGCAACAGCCTTATCCTTAAACGCACATTTCATTCGATCTTTTAACCGGTCACTTGAATAGTGAAACAAGCTAAACAATTTGTCTTCATCAATATCAAGCAAAATGGAGCCGTGCTGTAAAATGACACCCTTTTGCCGTGTCTGTGCGCTGCCGGCTGCTTTTCTTCCTTCGACAACGAGCTCATACCAGCTCGGTGCATCAAAGCAAACACTCGAACGTGGATTTTTCAAACTGGCTTTTTCTTCTTCGGTTCGTGGTACAGCAAATTCTGCAGCCAGCCCCAGCGCCCGAAAGCCTTGAAGCACACCTTCAGAAATCACTCTGTACGCTTCTGTCACGCCCGCCGGCATATCCGGATGCTCTTCACTGACAATGACGCTGTATGTCAGCTCATGCTCGTGTAGTACCCCTCTGCCGCCAGTTGGACGTCGAACAAAACCAAGTCCATGTTCTTTAAGTGCCTCAAAGTTCACTTCTTTATACGCTTTTTGAAAATATCCAATTGACAGTGCCGCCGGCTCCCATCCGTAAAAACGAACAATAGGCGGAATTTCGCCCTGGCTGTGCCAATCTAAAAGCGCTTCGTCCACGGCCATATTATAAGCCGCACTTTGATTTCCAGTATCCAGAAAAGCCCACGTTTCTTTTGTCATGTTATACGCCTTCTTTTCGTTGTAAATTCCCTCAACTAGTCTATCAAATTGAACCGGAAAATCAAAGGCGAACATACTTCTTTTTTTAAAAGAGAATTTTCTTTTCATCTGATGACCGTATGGATATAATAAAAGAAGCAGTTTATTCGAAAGGGGAACACGACGTTGCTTTATTCTATTGCCGCAGTACTCGGCGTGATTATTTTGTATGCAATCTTCATGTACTTTTCTCAAAAGCGTGCGGTGAAACCGCTCAGCCAGGAAGAATTTATACAAGGATACCGGAAAGCGCAGCTGATTGATGTGCGCGAACCGAATGAATACAATGGCGGCCACATTTTAGGCGCCCGCAATATTCCTGTAACACAAATGAAACAGCGCATGAAAGAAATTCGTGCGGACAAGCCTGTTTATTTGTACTGCCAAAGCGGCCTTCGCAGCGGCCGTGCCGCCCAAATGCTCTACAGAAAAGGATACCGGGACATCCATCATTTACAAGGTGGATTTAAAAAATGGACAGGAAAAGTAAAAACAAAATAAAAAACAGTTCTGCATATGCAGAACTGTTTTTTTGTCTGTATTTTATGTATTTCATTTATCCTTTAAGGACAGACTAGGTGCACTACTTAAAAAACAGAGGAGGCTCTGAATAAGATGAAGCCCGCCATTTTGTACGACGATTCATGGGAAAAATTTCTTGAAAAGGAATTACAAAGTGCGTCTTCACCTGGAAGCTTGTCCCTTTTCAAGTTAACAGCCGAGACGAAAAATCGCATTCTTCCTTCTGATTTCAATGGGCTGCTGGCACCTGATTTTCTTCCGCACATTCAGTTTCTTCCCCATCAAATCAAGACGGCTCAAACGGTCATGGAAGAAATGAATGGCACTGCCATTTTAGCCGATGAAGTTGGGCTTGGCAAAACCATTGAAGCAGGCCTCATTTTAAAAGAATACATGTTACGGGGACTTGTTTCCCGCGTGCTCATTTTAGCTCCCGCCTCGCTCGTGAGCCAGTGGGCAAAAGAACTGCGCGAAAAATTTCAGATTTTTGCACTGGTGCAGCGAAAAAAACCGGACTGGTCGTGGAATGGTGTTCAAATTGCATCGATCGATTCAGCCAAGCAGTCAAAATTCGCTGATGTATTTTCCGATACACTGTTTGATATGGTCATTATTGACGAAGCACACCGATTAAAAAATCCAGCAACGAAAAATCATCAATTTGTCAATGGTCTAAATAAAACCTATTGTTTATTACTGACGGCCACTCCAGTTCAAAATAATGCGGATGAATTATTTCATCTTGTTTCTCTGTTAAAACCCGGACTGTTTGGCAACAATGGATTCTTTCAGACCCAATTTAAAGATGGAAAGCGATCAATGCAAAATCGCGATGCTTTTCATGCCCTGCTCAAACAAGTAATGATCCGCAACGTTCGAACCAATGTAGAAAAAGAGCCGATTAAACGATTTGTGCAGACGATTCGTATTACTCCGTCGAAAGAAGAAAAAGCCTTTTATGAATCGCTGTCTGACTGCCTGCCAGGTGCTATCACACTGCTGACACTGCAGCGGGAAGCGTGCAGCAGCAAATATGCCGCCCTCGCTACCTTAATAAAGCAGGAAGGGTTCGCCCAGACAAACACTGCCGCTCTTGCGGGTGCCATTAAACAAAACTCAAAAGCGGACAAAGCACTCGACATCGTCAAACAGCTAAATGAAAAAGTACTTATTTTCACACAATACCGGGCGACACAGCAGTATTTGGAGCTGTTTTTTCGTTCACATGATATTCCTGCCGTATCGTTTCAGGGAAACTTTAAAAAAGGAAAAAAAGACTGGATGATCGAGCTTTTCAAAGGACCCGCCCGTGTGTTGATCGCAACCGAAGCCGGAAGCGAAGGACTGAACCTGCAATTTTGTCGTCACGTAATTAATTTTGATCTGCCGTGGAATCCTATGAAGCTTGAGCAGCGAATTGGTCGTGTTCATCGTTATGGGCAAAATCAAGACGTCTATATTTATCATCTTGCTTATAAACAATCGATTGAAGACCGCATGCTGGCATTACTTTATGAAAAAATCGCTCTTTTCCAAACGGCGATCGGAAAGCTTGATACTATTTTGGATCAAAACTGGATTGAAGACCACTTGAAAGACGCTTTTCATACTTCGAAAAGTGTTGGTGAGTGGGAAATAAAAATGCAAAACCTTGCCGCTGTATTGGAGTGATCAACATTGATGCCTTTTCTTCGCACATTTTTTAACGCTTGTGAATGCCGTATCCTTGAAGAATCGAATGACTCACTGACCGTTCAGTTAACCGAGGAAGCAGACCGCGCTTTAATGAACAGACCATTTTATTGGCATTATAAAGATCAGCTAGGACAGCCTGGCGATCCGCTCGCCTTCACTTTTTTCACAAAAGACCCCGGCCGGCTGCTCAAGTATCAGGAAGAATATATTACATTTGGCTCGCCGCGTTTCCATCAGTTTCTTTTATACGCCCAAAAAAGAGCTTCATTTATTAAAATGTACGAAACAAGTATATCTTCAAAAACTGTACAGCTTGAACCTTGGTTATTTGTCCATTTTCATCTTTCGTATGAAGCAAACGGCAAAAAAGAAAAGCTTGTCCCGCTTGCTCTTCATTTAATTAGCGGAACTTTTTCAAACAACTTTTCAGAAAAATTAACTTCCTTATCTTTGAGCCATATGATCGCGCCGTATCACTATGTGCTCTCACCGCTTATTACACCGGCAAGCGGCTTAAACAGAATGAAAAAAAGACTGCGGCAGGACATAATACAAGAAGAACATGATTGGGCCAAATCCGCCCTAGAAAAGAAAAAAATAGAATTAGCGCTTCTTGACTCTTTTTTTGAACAAAATGAGGAAAACAATGCACATTTTGAACGCGAGAAAGCGGCGATTATACGCCGCTTTGAACCAGTGATCCGTATCTCAGTCTTAAACGGCGGCCTGTTTTATATTGCTCAAAATGGACGTTAATTATATTCAGTCCGCTTCACAATCAAATGGTTTTTCATATCATAATAATAAGTGGCGTGAAAAAAACCGTCTTCATGAATGGTCGTAATGCGAATCTGGCGATCTTTTTCTGACGTCTCTATTATATCAACACTAGTTGTTCCTCTATTTGTCTGCATCGTAAACGAAGCCGGATCTGACTGTGACAAAACGTCCCGAAGCGCCATCAATTCGATAATCCGCATTTCATAATAATCCGTTAAGTAATCCGCCGTTTCCCATTTTGTTACAGAAGAATCCGCGGCTGAAACAGATGCTGCTGTTATCAACACAAGAATAAGCAGAATGTGCGGATAAATCATACCATGCTCACTATTAAGGGGCTTCTTTATGAAATGGATAAATCGATGCGCCTTCTTGTTCGCCATTTGAAAACGTAACGTGAATATATACTTTCCCTCCTTCAATTGAAAATATGGCACTTTTTACATTTTGCAGTAAAACTTCATGTCCCTGTCCGTTCACCTGCCGCCTGATTTTGTCGTTATATTTGCTAATCGACACCATGGAATCATTTGAACCGACAGCTGAATATTGCAGCGTTGTTCCAGACAGGTGCCAGCCTTGCGAAATTTGCATTTCATTGCGCAGTTGAATGATGAAAAGTTCCCATTCCGTGTTTTTTTCTGCTTTACCAGCTTCGGTTGTCCGGTACACACCATCGTATAAAAGCGGGATAGAAGCAGCACAGGCAGTGAATATCGTTAAAACAATTAATGACTCCAGCATTGTAAATCCATTATTGTTCCACCACACATGTTGTTTTTTCTCCGATCGCCACACATGCTTCCGATTTTCCTTTTGTCTCTTTCCAAACAATTTCTCCTTTAACAGTTGATTGATCCAGTTTGTAAAAAAATGAAGCTTCTGAAAAGATTCGGGATTCCGCTTCTTCATACAGCTTTCTCATTCCTTCCTGCTTCTCCCAACGCCATGATGTTTCTTCAAATAATTTCATACAAAAAGGCAGAAGAACAGCCGCTGCTATGAAAAAAACCGTTAATGCCAGTATGCTTTCTGCGAGTGTCATTCCGTGTTCATTCTTCCAAAAAATAAAAACGGCCCCTTCCGATTAAAAATACAAGTCTGGTGCTCTTTTCTTCGGTCGTAAAGTAGATGATTCCAAACCGATTTGTCATGCCCGTCCGCAAAAAAGTGATTGCGCTCATATTTCTTTCATCACGAATGAAACGGTTTGGAATCTCACGTTTTATTAGCGTCTTCCTTGACTGCTCAAATGTATAAATATGATAGTTGTTACGCCCATTTTCAAAGAAGTGAACAACAACGTTCGTCCCTTTAGCAATCGCATACGCCTGTGCCGCAAATAAATCTCGCTCGATTTGCTGAAAAAATTGGCGATCGCTTACATCATTTGCTATGGTTCGAAGCGGAATCAATGCTGCGGCGAGACATACTATAAAAATCGTTAGCACGATCATCATTTCGAGCAGCGTGAACCCGTTTTCTTTATGCACCACCAGCTGTTACAGTCCCTTCCGCATCAATCGTTACGGCACCGCCGCCCGGGCAAGTCGTTTCATCATCTCTTAAGTACCCGTCGGTCACAAGTGTATCAATTGAAGAAGGCAATGAGTCGTTGTCAATTCGATAAGCCTGTACTTGACCCTGCACCATATGCACAAATGCGTCGCACCCTTTTGCATTAATATTTTTGCTTTGCTTCGCTACATTTGGAATAGCAATAAAAAGCAATACCGTAATCACCAAAAGGACGATCATCATTTCTATTAGCGTGAAGCCTCGTTCATTTTTTACTAGTTGTTTCATCTTTTCTTCCTCCTTTATTAGACGGATCCGATCATTTCAAACATCGGAAGCATGACCGATAAATAAACAGCCATTACAATCGTACCGATAATTAGAAAGACAGCCGGCTGAATGATCCCAGTCAATTTTTTGATTTTGTCTTCAACAAGCTGGTCACAAAATTCAGCGTAGAGAAGCAATTCTTCACCGATTCGTCCATTTGCGCCTCCATGACCAATTAAAGCGGAGAGCTTTCGGTCAAACCAAGGGATGCTGGAAATCGCTTCTTGTAATGTTTCTCCCATGATTAATTGACCATTTATTTTTTTTGACACCGCACGAAGCATCGGATAAATAGTTTGCTCTTCAAACACATGCAGCAGCTCATTAACCGCAAATCCGCTATTTAATAGCTGAGCCGCTTCCCGTGCAAACAGCCGGGTAAAATAAAGTTGAAAAAACGTTCGAATATATGGAAGTTTTGACAGCATATCTGCTTTCTTATGCGGTGAAAGCAGCTTGTAGCGAGCAAATAGAAACAGGCAGATACCTGTCAGTGTGGGTACAATAAGAAGAACTGCTGGCGGAGCCCATTGAAGAAAAAAGAGCAGAAGAGCAATTACCCCCTCAGGCTCGTAGCCCATTGAAGCATGCAGGTCGCGGAACTGAGGAAGGACAAATGTGTTTAAGACCGTTAATAAAATGACAAGTAACGCGAGTAAAAAAACGGGATATTGTAAAAGCCTGATGAGCTTTTCTTTCGATTGTTCTGATTTTCTCCACTGTGTTCCTGCGTGAACGAGTGTTTCTTGAACATTTCCATGTTGTTCAGCAAAGAAAACTTGCAGGCATATAAGCGAAGGAACATTCAAAATCGGCAATATTTCATGAAGCGGCGTTCCATCTTGAAGCGATTTTCGAATCACCGCTATTTGTTTTTTATTTATGCCTGAAATGTTCATCATTAAAAAATCAACTGCATCACCAATCGTAAATCCTTTCATCATCATTTCACCGAGCCTCATAATGAAATCAGCGCCATTTTTCGCTGACATCCGCTTCGCCAAAATGCCAGCGAGCCCACTCTTCATGCGCGATGAATCCATACGCCATCCCCTTTCGCAATTCATCTTTTAACCTCTTGTAAGCTGATAATGTTTCGCCGTTTGTCACCTCCTTTAGCGCCTGTCCAGACAGCATTTCACAAACAATGGCCTGTCGTATTTCCTGCGTGCACTCATCTCCGCAAGAAGTTCCACATTCCGGGCAAAGGATGCGAACGAGCCGCTGAGCGGTTATACCGGTCATTGTTTGAGTGATTTCATGACGCGAAACGCCCAGCTCTATTAACCTTTCAATTACGCCGGCAGCGTCACGGGCATGGATTGTCGACAGGACTAAATGACCTGTGAGAGCACTTTTTACAGCCGCTCGGGCTGTTTCTTCATCCCGTATTTCTCCAACCATAATTACATCAGGGTCATGACGCAAAATTGCTTTTAAGCCGGTTGAATACGTAATGCCTGCTTTTTCATTTACTTGTATTTGCACGAATGAATCTTGTTGTTTTTCAACGGGGTCTTCAAGTGTAATAACGTGTTTGTTTAGAGTGGCTGCACAATGCTGAATCATGGAGTAAAGCGTAGTTGATTTTCCACTTCCGGTCGGACCGCTAAGCAGGATAAGACCATGTGAATGGTTTAATAAGGAAGTCAGTTTCATTGCTGTATATGGAAATAATGTCAGTTCTGAAAGATGTGGGACGTGTTTTTGAGGCAATATACGGATGACTAAGCTTTCTTTGTGAGGAACAGCAGGAAGTGTCGAAATTCGCAGTGATAACGGGAACCCGTTAATCATTTGCCGAAAAGAGCCGCTTTGGGGTTTTCGTTTTTCACCAATATCCATTGATGCAGTAAACTTTAAATACGCGATAAGCCTTTCCCCTTCACGAATAGAAAATGAATCGCTTTTAGACAGCTCCCCACCAGCACGCATTTTTATCAAATAGCCATTTGTTTTCGGTGTTAAATGAATATCCGTTGCCTGCATACTGACAGCTGCAGCAAGCATTTGTGCAATTTTTTGTTCGACTTGCAAATCATCACCTTCTTTCTTTTTTTGAGCATACTACAAAAGTCTGAATATTTCATTACTTTTTGAGGGCATTTACAAAACTTTAACAAAAAAAGCCTTTAAAGCAAATATTTGCTTTAAAGGCTTCGGGTGACATTAATGTCCGCCGCTTCCTGGCGTCATCATGAACGTTGACCAATATGTAAACCCTGCAAAGAAAACGGTCAAGTATGCGCCAAAAACATAAATGTACATGCGCTCAGAAAGACGTAAATACCCTAATAACAAGAAAAATCCAGTTTGACCGAGGAAAAGCAGTGCGGTAATATTCATGTGCCCGAGATAAAACATCAAAGCAAAAATCGCAGTCCAGAATGCCATTACACGAAACATTCGATCCATTATGTATCCCCCCTTTATGGACTTACTCCATCAATAACATATTATAAAGGAATACATATGGAATTGTAAACGTTTCTTTCCATCAGTTTGTGACGACTGCTTAATACGTGCAATCCCCGCAGCCATCAAGCATCGTCGTTTTTTGATAGAGCTCCATTTCCCCGAACAAGCGCCTGCATCACTCCTTGCAAAAAAGCTTTATGAATCCGGCAGGTTATCGCCGCTTTTTCACATAGCAATTGTTTAAATGGGCAATTGCAAATGACAAATTGGACATTTGGCCTTCCTTCTATTTCTTCCATTTACGGCGCATATCCAACACGAGCTGCCAGCTTGTATACTTTGCCCGGACGCCCGCCTTTTCCCGTTTTATGCAAAAAAGAAGCGATTAAATTTGCATCCTCAAGCTTTGTTAAATGAAGGCGCGCCACGTTTGGATGTATGTTAAATTCAGCTGCTGCGTCTTGCAAGGTCACATTTGCATGTCCTTTTAAAATATAGTCATAAATTGAATAGCGTACCCCATCTGCAAGTGCACCGGTTACTTTTAAAATGGTGTTCATTTTTATTACCCCGTCAGTTTTTATCTATTATAAGCAATAATCTTATGGAGAAAAATGATAAAAGTCATACTTTTTCGCTTGTTAAGAAAAAAGACACAATTCGCAGAATAAAAAATGTACAATTATTGTATAAGTAATGTACAATGTATTCAAGAAGAAAAAAGGGGGACTATTCAATGTCTACTGTTACTTTTTTTACGTACCCAAGCTGTACATCATGCCGAAAGACGAAAAAATGGCTGTCTGCCCATTCAGTTGATGTTCAGGAGCGTCACCTTTTTCGTGAAACACCCTCACGTCAAGAACTGCTTACATTGTTGTCCTTGACATCAGAAGGGCTTGACGAACTGCTTGCTACGCGCAGCAGCACGTTTAAATCATTAAATCTTAACGTAGATGATATGTTGTTATCCGATGTGATCGACTTGCTTATTCAAGAGCCCAAATTGTTGCGCCGCCCGATCTTAACGGATGGAGAAGCAATTGTTGTTGGATATAATCCTGAAAAACTAAGAAGCTTAACAAAAAAGAAGCAAGTCATGAAATATACAGGGTAACATAAAAAAGAGAACACCATGGGGTGCTGCACCCCTAAAGTTAGAGTTAAAAATCTAACTTTAGGGGTGTTTTTTCTATGGTGAAATACAGCGAAGAAT
>NZ_JANAVL010000081.1:0-558 GCF_024213455.1 Domibacillus sp. A3M-37
ATATAAAAAAATAGTAGTGTAAACCAATGCCTTGGCTACACTACTAATCTTAGTATGTTTTTTAAGTAGGCTACTTCAGCTTCCAGTCGTTTAATCTTTTCTTGATCCGAAGGATTTTTTGGTTTTCTTCCTACAAGACCGCGCTTTTCTTTTAGTCCATCGATTCCTTCTTGTTTATAAGCCTTAACCCACCTCACAATTTGAGATGCGTCTACGTTAAATTTCTCAGCTACTCGCCGATACCCACCCATTTCACCCGATAAATAGAGTTCAACCGCCTGCAGTTTAACCTCTACAGAATAAGTTTGTTTTCTCCCCATACAAAAATCCCCTCCAAGTAGATAGTAGCGTTGCTTTCTTATAACTGTCTACTTAAAGGGGAGCATATCATACATTTATGTTGCATTAGAAACGCTTTTTATTCCTTCATTTTTAGTATATACCGGCTGTTAGATCAATGTTTTTGGCTTCTGATTCTTCTGTTTTACTTTATACATGTGACTGTCAGCAATACTGATTAATTCATTTAGCGTTCTTGCTTCGTCTGGATATACAGCC
>NZ_JANAVL010000082.1:0-550 GCF_024213455.1 Domibacillus sp. A3M-37
AATCTTTCCCCTGTTGAATATCGTGTGAAGGCTATGTAGCTCTTTATGAGTGTCTACTTGACGGGGGGCAGATCATGATAGTATGTTGCATTGGAGAGGAAAATAGCGAATTAAAAAACAGCCACAATTCGTTTGTTCAAAGAATTGTGGCTGTTTTTATCCTGTTTTTCAATCTCGTCTCTTGTGATGAGGTTTTTTCTTCGGATGGTGTTTTTTCTTTCGATCGTCACTATCGTTATTGCTTTCATTTTTTCTTCCGGTCGTCATCATCATCGTCACATTGATCTTTCTTCCAGGCATCATTATCGTCGTCGTTGTGATGCTTCTTCCAGTCATCATTGTCAAATTTCCAATCATCCACTACATATGAATCAGAGTCCTCTCGAATAAATCGTACCGCATTTAAACCGATCATCTGAGCTGGTATGGCAGTGTTGCCATCTGGTAAAATACTGCATTGTTCGCCGAAGTGCTGAATATTGCGGTATGCAGCTCTAACATATTTAGCAATCTCTGCTCTTTTTTCTGCCTCATTTGTCATTTCAAAGAC
>NZ_JANAVL010000083.1:0-443 GCF_024213455.1 Domibacillus sp. A3M-37
CGTGCCCGGCAGCATAACCGGATTCAAAAAGTATTAGAAGGAGCGAATATCAAGCTTGGCTCTGTTGTTTCCGACATCATGGGTGTTTCAGCTCGTGACATGCTTCGTGCCATCGCAGATGGCGAGGATGATCCTGAAAAACTGGCAAGCTTCGCTCGCCGTACAATGAAGAAAAAAAGAGATGAACATGAACTTGCCCTCCGGGGCTATATCAACCCACATCAACGCCTAATGATCAAGACCATTCTAACGCATATTGATTTTCTTAGTGAACAGGTTGAGATACTAAACCAAGAGGTGGCTGCTAGATTGACCTCATCCCAAGAAGACATTGAACGGCTGGATTCCATTCCCGGTATCTCCACACGTATGGCCGAACAAATCTTAGCTGAAATCGGAACCAATGTCGGAAAGCAATTCCCGAGTGCTTCCCATTTATGTTC
>NZ_JANAVL010000084.1:0-421 GCF_024213455.1 Domibacillus sp. A3M-37
AGCGCCGATGGTAGTTGGGGGTTTCCCCCTGTGAGAGCAGGACGCCGCCTGGCGAAAAATGAATAGCACATGCTGTTATTTTTTTTTGTGTGAATTATTGATTAATAATCCGAAAAATGATATTATTTCATAGTTGTCGTTGATTAATTAAATTATTCCGCAGTAGCTCAGTGGTAGAGCAATCGGCTGTTAACCGATTGGTCGCAAGTTCGAGTCTTGCCTGCGGAGCCATTGCTTTGCTTCCATAGCTCAGCAGGTAGAGTGCTTCCATGGTAAGGAAGAGGTCACCGGTTCGAGCCCGGTTGGAAGCTTACTGTTATTTCATGTAAGCCAATTATATATTTCGGCCCCTTGGTCAAGCGGTTAAGACACCGCCCTTTCACGGCGGTAACACGGGTTCGAATCCCGTAGGGGTCACCAT
>NZ_JANAVL010000085.1:0-401 GCF_024213455.1 Domibacillus sp. A3M-37
CGAGGTAGATAGGTTCGGGGTGGACGTGCGGTGACGCATGGAGCTGACGAATACTAATCGATCGAGGACTTAATCAAACGAAATGCGCAAGTCGGCCGTTCAGGCCCGGCAGGCGTAAGACGGACCAGCAGGGTAGTGCTCTTTGCCACACAGCTGTGACGGCTTATGCCCGAGGGGCTGGCCGACTGGAGCTGGACAACACATGGCTGTGTATCCAACCGGTTTTTATGCCCATACAATGAACGCTTCTATCCAGTTTTGAAAGAACATAAAAAGTTCTTGCAAAAACCACTTTTTATGCTATAATAATGAATGTCTTAAAAAAGTCAGGTGGCTACAGCGAAGAGGTCACACCCGTTCCCATCCCGAACACGGCAGTTAAGCTCTTCAGCGCCGATGGT